>NZ_JANMZA010000095.1:0-5904 GCF_031382685.1 Chamaesiphon sp. OTE_8_metabat_110
TTATAAAGGGGAGGGAGCATGAAAAGCCCCCCCTTTATAAGGGGGGGTTGGGGGGGTAATTCCATCGAGACCGAAACTACCTACCCGCCCGTTGGAGAGAATACAAGACTTATGGAACCGAAAGAATTGGCATTGTGGCTGGATCGCGATCGACAGCATCAGTTGCTCGATCGCCTTGTGGAGCGGCTAGGATTGACTCGGGCGCGGGCGGAGTGTTTTTTGAGATTGTGGATTTATCTATTGGTAAAGGAGCAGCGGGAGGGCAATCCGCAAGTTAAACCACCGTTACTCGCACTGACTTTGCTCGATCGACCTGTGAGTTGCAGTCATCGCGAAGCTGCGGAATTGTTTTATAGCGATCGCGATGGGGGGAGCGATCGCTCGGCGGGGATGATGTTGGATAAACTAGCTGCATTGGGCTTGATTCGCAAGCAATTTGATGGCAATATCAGCCGGATTGAAATCGTCGCTAGTGTGGCAGATTTAGAGCCAGAGATTGCCAAAGAAGTAACGATCGAGATCGAGCAATTCGATCCGCGTTGCGATGCCATTCCGATCGCCAATTTACTCGCAGTTAATTACAATTGGATGAATCACAATACCGAAGCGACACCGCATCGAATTGTGAATATTCTCCGCCAATGGGCGCGTCAATACGATCGCGGAATGCGCGTATTACGTCGGCAGGACAATCTCAATCCGATCGGTTTTTATATCATGTATCCAACTGTTGCGGCTTCGGTACCAAATTTTTTTGTCGCCCCCAGTAAGAGCCTACATTTAAGTGCGATCGGCGATACCGATCCATTTGTCATGGCGCAAGCTGGCGATGTTGATTGCGTCTCAGTGTATATTCGCAGTTGGGCGATCGATCGCGAATATCTCGATCGGTATCGCGTCCTGTTTTTAGAAGATACGCAACAAACTTTAACTAAAATGCAGGCAGATTTTCCAAATTTGTGCGATCTGTATACAATGATTATTCACCCCAGCTATGAATATCAGGCTTCGGCTTTGGGCTTTCAACACATGAGTCGCGATCGGCAGATGTCTGTATACTGGATGTATTTACCACTCGATCGGTTTCTAGCTTTGAATATCACCGATTGTTTTCCAGCCAAAGTTTAAATTTTTAAACAGCAATTTTAATATTTTAAAATCAACTCACATAATTGCTTGTCTTTGGGCCTATAGTATAGTTTTCTGAACTATGATTAGAATGATTTTTTGATGTACTATGATTAGTTACTCATGCAAATCATAGCTTATCATTTAACCTAAAAAAATCATAATTTAAACATATTTTGACTATTGATAGATTGGTTTTCTTAATTGTGATTAGAATGATTTTTAATGGACTATGATTAGCTCCTTATATTAATTATAGTCCATCATTTAATCACTCTAAATCATAGTTCAGAAATATTCCGATTATTGATAAATAATTTCCAGTGCGCTCACGCGCATATTCAATTTTTGCCAGCGCGGATCGTTGTCAGCTAATAGCCTGTCGCCAGCAACAGCGCTGTACTCTTCGGGAAATTGCTCGCTCGCTTTGTCATCAGCATTTACTTTGATACCCATACCGAGAAAAGGATTGGTTTTCAGTGCGGGAAAACTGACAGAATTACCGTAGTCCCAACCCAAACCACTCACTTGAAATTTACCCGCAATCTTGCGTAATTGCGGGAAAGTCATCCCAACCCGAATACCACTTTTGGTTTGCCAATCGGGGTCGCGAACGATGGTCATAAATACTCGATCGCGTTTACTATTTTTCCAGATGACTTGCAACTCTCTATTGTTACCAAACTTAATTGTAGTAGTTGGTATTGGTAGCTCTAGCTCTCCTTCTACACCATAGAATTTACTCTCGCTCAACCTTTTTGCGCCGAATAATTTCATTAAGTCTGAGTGAGTAGTAGTCTTGACGATCGCGCCGACTCTTTTACCAGGAACGATGCGGCGATCTGCGATGCCTAAAATCGGTTGTTGTGGCTGCGATCTTACTGTATCTTTGACACCCGCGATCGCTACATGAGGATGGACAATTATGCTTGTCAGGGCAAGGGTAAAGCAGAGTGACAATAAAAGTTTCATAGCTAGTACGATCGCAATTTAAGCTAATGGGCGTAAAAAAGTCGATCGATGTTCCTCCTCTACCCTCTACCCTCTACCCTAGCTCAATACCAAATTATCCCGATGGACGACGGTTTCTTCGCCTAAGTAGCCGAGTAGCTCGATGATATCAGTCGATTGATGTCCCTGAATCCGATCGAGTTCGATCCGACTATAGTTGACAATTCCCCGCCCGATTTCTTTGCCCGTAGCATCGCACAATTGCACTGCATCGGTGGCTTCAAACTCCCCTTCAATTTTGCTAATCCCTGCTGGTAACAATGATTTGCCACTGGCGACGATCGCTCGTACCGCGCCATCATCGAGATAAATTTTACCCACAGCGATCAAGCCGTGGGCGATCCAGCGTTTTCTGGCGCTATCGGCGCGGAGTTGCGGGGTAAATTGCGTCCCTAAAGGTTCGCCGTGCAAGATCCGCTCGATGTACTGTGGAAATTGCCCATGCGTAATTGCTGTTTTGACACCTGCCCCAGTTGCAATCTCAGCGGCGGCTATTTTGGTCGCCATGCCCCCCGTTCCCCATTCCGAACCCTGAGTGCCGATCTGGACTTGGAGAGCCGTTAAATCCTCTAATCGATCGATCTGGACGATCGGTTGGGCATCGGGAAATTTACGGGGGTCGGCGGAGTACAATCTGTCCACGTCGGTCAGTAAAAATAACCAGTCGGCATCGATCAGGCTGGCGACGCGGGCGGAGAGGGTATCGTTATCGCCAAATTTTAGTTCGTCTACGGCGACGGTATCATTTTCATTGACGATCGGCATCACGCCTAAGCGAAATAGCTCTTGGAAAGTATTGTAGGCATTGATATAACTGCTACGGCGATCGAGATCGCCCCGCGTAAGTAAGATTTGGGCGACAGGCTGCTGATGCTCGCGAAATAAGTCGTCATACACCCGCATGATAATCCCTTGTCCGACGGCGGCGGCGGCTTGCTTGAGGGCGATCGTTTTCGGGCGTTCGGTCATCCCTAACCGCGCTGCCCCAACTCCAACCGCACCGGAAGATACCAAAACAATTTGATAACCCTGGGCACGCAAGTCCACAATTGCCTCAATCAAGGCGGCGATCGTTGCTAATGCCAATCTGCCATCGCTACGGGTCAGACTTGATGTACCAACTTTTATAACTAGGGTCTGAGACATAGCGGGGATCGGAGTATACATGTTAGGGATCGAGGCTTTCGGCGATGGACTGAGAAAATCTATTAATGAGTAAAAATACCTATCTAAAAAGTTTCAGAGCGCTACCTGCCTATTTGTGGCAGCTAACGCTCTGAAATGTGTTAAGTTTTATATTATGTTTAGAGTCTTTATTTTGGCTGACTCCATTTCCAATAAAACTATGATGCCAGATCTTTTCGAGCATCTTGAATTTCTTAATTATTTATTTATATTTCGACATAATGAGGATTTGTAAGGGAGTATAAAGATTTATTCTTTTGTGGCAAAAGAGACACCTAATCGTCTAGCGATCGCAAACTCGACGTTCCGAATCAGGTTAAAACCGACAGACGAATCAGCACCGATAATCGGCTCGATCAAGATCGTAAACATGCCCATCCGGTTTCCCGCGAGGACATCGGTAAAGACGCGATCGCCAACCATCGCCACATGAGCGGGTTCCATCTTCATCGCCGCGATCGCTTGACGGAGTTTTCGCCGGGAGGGTTTGCCAGCACTCAAGAAGTAAGGTAGCAATAAGCTATCGGCGATCGCGCCGATTCTTACTTGGTTGGGGTTATTAGTTACCAGCCACACTGGTACTACTTCCTTTATCTGTTGAATCCACAGGATCGTTTCAGGGAGAGCGATGCCAATCCCGATCGGGACGATCGTATCATCGACATCTAGTACTAAGCCTTTGATTTTATACTGAGCGAGTAGCGCTGGTGTCAAGTTCAAAACCGAGCTGCCTAATACTAAGTCTGGTTGGAGGAGGGGGAATAATGCCATGTGATTGGGTAAAGGGTAAGGGGTAAAGGGTAAAGGGTAAGGGGTAAAGGGTAAAGGGTAAGGGGTAAAGGGTAAAGGGTAAAGGGTAAAGTTTGTCTGGAGTGATTATCTGGATCCGTCTTTATTCAGTTAAAGATTGGTATAAAAATACTTCGCAGACACAATCGCCTCCGAAGTATGCTCCGATGATGTCGAGCGGTAATAATTACTTACTTTTGCCCCGATTGACGCTGCTGACGGATTGCGTTAGTTGCGGCGACGTGTTCTGACAGAGTTTTGCTGAAGACGTGCGTACCGTCATATTTAGCTACGAAAAACAATAAATCTGTACTGTCTGGATTGAGTACGGCTTTGAGACTGCCAATCCCCGGACTCGCGATCGGGCCGGGTGGGATGCCCGGATTCATGTAAGTATTATAGGGATTGGGTCGTTTGACTTCGGCGAAAGTGAGGGGTCGATCGGCTGTTTGCTTGATTCCCAGACCGTACTCGACGGTAGGATCGGATTCGAGGCGCATATTTTTCGCCAATCTCGTCGTAAATACGCCAGCAATTCTCGGGCGTTCGATCGCGACTACGGCTTCTTTTTCGACGATGCTAGATAAGCTCACCCACTCCAATAGGCTGAGTTTGGTGGTTCCAGCCGCTTTTTGGTATTCTGGGAGTGCGATTTGCTCGAACTGTCTGAGCATTTGGGTGACAACACCTTTGGGCGTAATCATCTCGGTGGAAACTTTGTAAGTCTCAGGAAACAGAAATCCTTCGAGATGCGGCAATCCATCGGGTAGCCAGGGAAACTTATCTTTCGGGATTTCTTTAGTTGCAGCCACAAAGTCGGCGGCTTTGAATAAATTTTGCTTTTCAAAGTATTCGCCCATCTGCTTGATGTTCCACCCCTCACGGATCGTGAATCCCGACAGGACGACTTTGCCTTCCATAACTTGGGCGGCGACTGCTGAAAGCGGTTGATTGGGCGAGATTTCATAGCTGCCTTTTTGGGGCGAACCTTTGCCCTGCCTAGCTTGCCAGGATGTCCAGAGTTTCCAAGCTAGTTGGGACTCGATCGCTCCTTTAGCTTCGAGTTCTTGACCGATCTCTTGGACTGTCATCCCTGACTCGATCTGAATCGAGATACTCTTGGCATTGGGGTCGGTTGTCGGTGGTGCCGTGACGTTATGCCACCACAGCATCCCGCCGCCACCAGCTAGCAGAGTCAGGAGTGCGAGCGGTGTTGCGATCGACAACCACCTCGGAGTATTTTTAGCTTGTTTCAAGGGTAATCCTCCAGAGCTAGATTTCATCCAATAACATATCCTCAAGCATGGGTTGGAGTTGTTCGGCTTCTTGTTCGGAGAGGAGCGAGATTAGACCATTAGCATCGGCTTTACCAAAGAACAGCAGCGGATCTACCGGAGTACAAATGGCATATTCCTGTTCTTCGTTATAAAACCTTGCCAAAATTTGAAACTCTTCTGGCTCTAATTGGTCGTCATCCTCATCTAGTTCGATCGTCACTACTTCAGTCGGATCGAGCGGCGGTAATTCACCAACTGCGCTGAGGGTAAATGCCGTCCGTTTGAGCGCGAGATTTTGCTCGGAAAGTACGGCATGAGCATCTGCAAAAATCCGCTCGATTTCGGCTTCTTCTTCGACAGAAACTAGTTCGGTAACATCGTCATCTTCATCCCAAGCAAAAATTTCAATTGGCGCATTTTCTGGCAATAATAGCAAATAAGTCTTGCCATCGAGTTCGAGTTCGCGTTCGATGTAACAAGGGAGTTGACGCCCAAATTCATCGGTGAGTGTGAC
>NZ_JANMZA010000118.1:0-4135 GCF_031382685.1 Chamaesiphon sp. OTE_8_metabat_110
GATCGCCAGCTTCCAGCAACCTGCCACTCTGGCGCTGGCGATCCAAACTGCCAAACAAATTCCCGCTCAAAGTGAAGTCGGTCAATCTATCCAAGGCGAAATCTCGACTTGGAATCGCCAAATTGAAACCATCGACAATCGGATTATTTTGGCAAAAGCCAAGCAAATCGTCAGTAAAGGTGAATCCCTAGCCAACCTCAAAGCCGCCGTGCGGATCGCTGGAAAGATTACCAAAGATCGACCATTGGGTGAAGAAATTACGAGCTATGTTGCCAACTGGAGCGAGAAAATTCAGACGATCGAAGATCGTCCGATCCTTGCCAGTGCGATGGCGTTAGCGAGTAAAGGTAATTTTACTCAAGCCGTCGCGATCGCAAATGGGATAGCGCCGGGGAGAGCGCTTTACCAAGACGCTCAATCTCAAGTCCGCTACTGGAATCTCGAACTACAAGAAATTGCCGATCGCCACACCTTAGATCGTGCTATTAGTATTTATCGGCAGGGGAAGATTACCAGCGCGATCGAGCTTGCCGCTACCATCGGTCGGCGCAGTCCGATTTATAGCGATGCTCGTGCCTATGTCGCTGATTGGCGAATGCTGCTGACACCACGTTCGGCACGTAACTAGTCGATAATTAAGTTGCCACTGGCTATGAAAAATATTCAGATTTCGCTGTGGGACGATCGGGAGACTCACATCCTACAGCAGTGGCAATTTTTTCCACCCACACCAATTCAGATCGGGCGATCGCCAGAACGGGAGATCGCGATCGACCGACCGTCGATTTCGCGGCTGCACGCCACGATCTCCTATACCACCCTGCGTCAAGGTGGCGGCTACTGGGAACTCAGCAATCAAGGTACTAACGGAACCTTAGTTAACGACCTGTCGATCGAGCGGGTATTATTAACTACTGGCGATCGGGTCAAGATCTCGCCTGAAGGCGCATTACTGACGATCGAGCTAGATGTTGTCGCGAGCGCCCCGAGCGCCCCCCCCAGCCCCGTCCAGCCAGCAATCTGCAAACATTCAGACAATCCACCCAACATTCTTTTTTGTCAGCACTGCGGCGAACCGATCGCCTTCAGTCATGAGATCCACCAATATCAGATCCTCAAAACCTTGGGACAAGGTGGCATGGGCACGACTTATTTGGCTTGGGACAAAGTTAAATTGCTGGTACTCAAAGAAATGAATGCCGACATGGCAATTATTCCCAAAGCGCAGGAATTATTCGAGCGCGAAGCCAAAATCCTCCAAACCTTGCACCATCCCGGCATTCCCCAATATTATGACTTCTTCGTTGCTGGATCTCGCAAATATCTGGCAATGGAACTAATTCACGGACAGGATTTGGACGTATATGTGATGGAGCGTGGCAAAGTCGCCCTCGCTCAAGCGATCGACTGGATGGTGCAACTGTGCGATATTTTGGGCTATATCCACCAACAACAACCGCCACTGATCCACCGCGACGTTAAACCCGCAAACATCCTCATCCGGACGATCGACCAGCGAGTTTTCTTGCTCGACTTTGGAGCTGTCAAAGAGATCGGCACCCTCGGCGGCACTAAAATTGGCGCACCCGACTACATGGCACCCGAACAAAATAACGGCAAACCCTGCACCCAATCAGATCTGTACGCGATCGCGCCGACATTAATTTTTCTACTCACCAGGCGCAATCCGGCGGAATTTCTCGAACTCTACCCAGATGGCTACCGCTTCAACGTCTCCTCAGTACCCGGCGTCACGCCCCAACTCCAAGCACTCATCGATAAAGCCACCCACCGCCGACCCCTCGATCGCTACCTCACCGCCGCTGATTTAGCCGAAGCTTTGCATCAAATTAGTTGAGTTTTCGGCGTTGCTGAATCTGGGAGACTGGGGGACTGGTGGACGGGTAAAAGGTAAAAGGTAAAAGGTAAAAGGTAAAAGGTAAGGGTTTTATCGATTGACTCGATCCGGTGTTTTTTAATGGGAGCCTACTACTGCATAACAGCCGCATAAAATCTATCCATGGAATGCCATAAAGCCCACTCCAATCCTCACAAATCGACCCTTACGCAGGAGAGTTTGAGAGGCGGCGTCCCGCCTTTCAACGGGGGGTCTGGGGGTCGGAACCCCCAGATCCGGGTTCTGCCTCCGCTAGGAGGATCGCAACTAACTAATATTTAACGTTTGCCGCCTCGCCGTAGTCAATCCTTCTCAAGCCAGCTAAAAACTCAAACGATCGACGATCGTTAGCGATCGCCTATATGTCAAAATGCAATATATTCGCACCAGGGAGCAGCAGTTGAGTAACTCAGATCGGTCTAAACCAGGTAAAGCCGAAGACATTCCCGCCGCCTTACGAGACGGCACCAAACCCCGAGCGACCAACCCCGATCCGGCAGTCACTCCGCGTCGATTGCCCATTGGCGGCGCGATCGTCGGCGTGGCAATTTTACTCGCAGGTGGCGCTGCGGTAATGTTTGGCATCACTTCCCAGCCGTCCCCACCCACGCCAGTTAGCAGCACCAACAATCCCAGCGACTCAAACGCCGCGCCGGGAAATAGTCCGACCACCGATAATCTCCTCAATCATCTGCCCTACACCGAAGCTCCCGATGCCGAGCTAGTCTCGATCGGTAGTGGGTATCGCTTGCGAAAAAATGCAGCGGCGAAATTTCAAACGATGGTAGCCGCAGCTAGAGCCAGTGGCGTCAATATTACGACGATCTCGGCATTTCGATCGGTCGAAGATCAAAAACGCCTCTTTTTTGGAGTTGGAGCCGCACGCGGTCAACAACCGAGCAAACGTGCTGAAGTTAGCGCACCGCCAACATACAGCGAACATCATACTGGGTACGCCGTAGATGTCGGCGATGGCACGGTACCAGCCACCAATTTAAATCAAAACTTTGACACTACACCTGCCTATAAATGGCTCAAAGCTAACGCTGCTACCTATAGTTTCGAGCTATCCTTTCCCAAGGACAACATTCAAAAAGTGAGTTATGAGCCTTGGCACTGGCGGTTCGTCGGCGATATTAACAGCCTGGAAACTTTTTATAAAGCGCATAATTTAAAGGCAAAATAATGTAGTCTCAGGGGAAAGTCATTAGTAGACAAAGCCGATCGGGATGGAAATTGACACCACTCGACAAGTAAAATTAGCTAATTTTGGAGACGAGCTGAATTTATTTAAATAATTACTAGCGATCGAGTAGACTTAATTAGTACGACAGATCTATAGTAGTTATATATTGAATTTCACACGCTCTAATTATGGAATTAACTAAGGCTCAACAGGAACTTTATGATTGGTTGGTCGATTATATTCGCGAACACCAACACGCCCCTTCGATTCGGCAGATGATGCAGGCGATGAATCTCAAGTCGCCCGCACCGATCCAAAGCCGACTGGAACATCTTCGGAGTAAAGGTTTTATTGAGTGGGCAGAAGGTAAGGCCCGAACGATTAAAATTCTTAAATATGCCGCTAGTGGCGTACCAATTTTTGGGACGATTGCAGCGGGAGGATTAGTCGAACCCTTCATTGATGGGGCTGAAAAATTCGACTTGTCCCCGATGTTTCATCAGTCTGATTACTTTGCCTTGAAGGTGATGGGCGATAGCATGATCGGTGATTCGATCGTCGAAGGCGATATGGCAATCATGCAGCCTGTCAAAGATTCAAGTGATGTGAAGAATGGGACGATTGTCGCCGCCCAAGTTGAAGGTCAAGGGACTACGCTCAAGCGTTATCATCGTCAAGGCGAACAGATTACCCTCCAACCTGCCAATCCCAAATACAAACCGATCGAGGCTGAAGCTCATTTAGTCCAACTCCAAGGTATCTTAGTTGGTGTTTGGCGCGGTTATCAACCAATGAAAAGATAGGTGTGGCTGATTTAAGGTATGAAGCATAGATTTTGCCCTCACCCCCAACCCCTCTGTCTTGACCCAAACGCACGCTGAGGGAACCTCAGCGCGATTTGGGTCGCTCCCAAGCTTGGGAGCGGCTTGCGCACGCCTCTGTTTCCCGACGGTTTGCGAAAAGTGCGTTCTTGGGGTTTCCCCAAGTGAAGCACCTTTTCAAGACAGCGGATGCGCGCTCCTCGGGTTCCCCGAGGGTTCAGCGCACCAAGC
>NZ_JANMZA010000139.1:0-2282 GCF_031382685.1 Chamaesiphon sp. OTE_8_metabat_110
ACGATGTTGGACATTGAATCAGCATCTACAGCCGATCGAATCTTCAACTGACGATGTAGTTGTTGCGGCAGGTACAAAGTGACCTTTTGCTTGTCTTCCATACGATTCTCAACTGCTTTACCCGGGTATGTCTCCACTTTAATCGGTCTAAACTTGACTGTCAAGCTGGCATAGAGTTTTAGCGTCACATCTTAACATTAGTTTACAAAGGCTCCGATTCAGACGATTTTTGACGATAGAGCAATTCCAGGGGAAGCTGGTCGGGATCGGCGATGAAAGCCACTTCATAGACAGTCGCACCAATGATTTGCTGAGTCGGTGCCAGCAATATTTTCGGTGCTGTTAAGCTAGCTGTTTGTAAAGTTGTGGCAAACTCCGCTAGCCAGGTTGTCAAATTTGCAGCTAGATCCGTCAGGTCGAAAGACAGGTGATAATAGCCCACATAATGCTCGTCATTGAAGGCATCGGGCGCTGGCTTGGATTCGGGAATTTGAATCAATTCGATCCTACTGCTGAGTCCCGCCATCCAACAAGCCAGCGTATAGCCAGTCGTAAACCGCTCGGTAATGGTAAATCCCAAACATTCGTAAAACGCGATCGATCGATGGATATCTGCCGTGCGGATAGAAATGTGATGCAACATAGACAGTGGATAGTGAATAGTGGATAGTGGATCGCGAACGATAGTAGCGTCAATAATCTACCTAAAATAATTGGTTTTCCCAATTCCTACTCACTATCCACTATCCACTATTCACTAATTAAGGTGACATCCGAAAATAAGGATACTGAATCGGAATCCCTGGTTCCTTTTCGAGGTCGAAATTAATTACTTTCCAACAGGGTTCATCGTTAGCTGCGGGGCTAAATTCGACGGGCAGCCCAAATAGTCGGGGGATTGTCGGCTGTTCGGTGGCGCTACCACTCCAAGGGTGATGGCGATTTTCTTTGCCCGCATTGTCCCCGACGAGATAACCACCGATCAAGTCGCGATAGCGTTCGGCAATAATTACCTTAGTAGCGCGGTAGCCTTGAGTGTAAAGCTTATCCAACGCGTCATGAATCTCAAAGCGAATCCCGTCGGGATGGGTGTGTTGGCGGTACCATTCCCCTTCCCACAGACACCAATGTCGGCTCGATTGCAGGTGGACTAATTCGCCCGTGTGCGGATCTGCTTCAAAAGCCCCATGTCGAGAGCATAAATAAGTATCTGTCAGTGTCAGAGCGGAAATGGTTTGCCGACAATGGGGACACTGAATCTCTGGGCCAAAAATGGGGTACTGAAGAGCAAAGTTCATGTCAGGAGCGCAGCAGGTAAGATGCCTGTGCGGGATGAGGGAAAAGCAGTTGCGAGCTTTGGGTGTGCTTTCTTGCATTATACTTGACACTCCCCGATCGGCGCGAGGATCGCTAGGGAGAATCAAACTGGTGGCTGTGGCAAAATTTTGAAATCAAAATCGCGATTAGAGTGTTTTGACAGATTTGTGGGAATGATAATGCTATCCTAAGTGCGTTTATTTAGTATCAATGGCTCCGCTTGCGGGCATTGTTACTAGCCCCAGTAGTTAGTCGTTCGGACGTTTGCGAGATCTTACCCTCTATTTGATGGCTCTAACATATGGATGAATTGATTTTACTGTGAAGCCGCACCCGATCTGCTGACTTACCTCGGTAGCGATCGCGGAATATGCGTAAATTCACAGACTGATATCTCGATGGAGAATTATGGGTAAAATAAGATCGAACTAATTACTTCAGGTCAAAGATGTCGTAAATTATTAGTTATTATTTTAGCAAATATCATATATCTATTTAAACTATGATATACGATTTTATCTGCTTGAGATTGGCTTTCTATATGACTTTATCGGTTGAAAAAGTTTTCTCAGCCGACAGGATACCGCCAGCAATTATGGGATTGCGGCAGGGATAGTCATGCAATCTTAGCTTTTGCTTCGGTAACGGCTTTGCCACGAAATTTTAAATAATTGAAGTCAAGCTAGGATTCAACCAATTATTGAAAAGTTGATGTTAACCTTGGCTACAACCAAGATATAAAAATATCTGTTTAGGAACAGGAAAATGGACGACAACAAGCAGCAGATTATTCACTACTTTATTGAAGAAGCACAAGAACATTTAGAGACAGTAGAGCAAGGACTACTAGATCTGGCAGAAGTGATCTCTGATGCCGAGCGTGTCAATGAAATGTTTCGCGCCGCTCACTCGATTAAAGGTGGTGCCGCAATGTTGGGTTTTGAAGGTATTCAAGCAACCGCCCA
>NZ_JANMZA010000152.1:0-4963 GCF_031382685.1 Chamaesiphon sp. OTE_8_metabat_110
GAAGCCCTAGAGGAAGCCCGATTAGCTGTCGAGCAAATCGTCATCCCCAACGGTCAACCCGTCGAATTGTTACCGCGATCGAGTTATGTCCGCAAAATGCAACACGAACTGATCGAACACTATCGGCTTAAATCAGCCAGCTTTGGCGAAGAACCCAATCGCCGCTTGCGGATTTTTCCAGCCTAGATTTAGGCTTTAGGCTTTAGGCTTTAGGGATAGATTAATACCAGGAATGAGGATATTGAAAACATTTAGATTCCAGCTATTGCATCAAATCTAAAACCTAAAGCCTTCCCCTTGACAATCGGAAACGCGATCGAGTAAATTAAAAGTATCGTGGGGTCATAGCTCAGTTGGTAGAGCACTACAATGGCATTGTAGGGGTCAGGAGTTCGAGCCTCCTTGTCTCCATTACTTAAAACTTAGATATCAATTAGCGATCGAGCCTACAAGATTGCGACCCGATAGAAGCTAATATCGATCGAGAGTTACTAAAGAACACCGATCTATAGATGAAAGTTCAAGCTATCCGGTTTTGCGATCGCAGTGTAGATCTCGATCTGTATAAACTTCAAGCATTACTAAATAAAAGTGCCTTTTGGGCAGTCGATCGTCAGACCGAAGATCTGAAAATAGCCCTCGATCGCAGCGATCCTGTAGTATCTGCTTGGGATGGCGAGCAGCTAGTAGGCTTTGCTAGGGCTGTTTCAGACGGTGTATATCGAGCTACAATTTTTGATGTAGTAATTGATTGCGATTACCAACGGCTTGGTTTGGGGCGAAAACTGGTAGAAACTGTCCTCGCACATCCTTGTATGCAGCGAGTAGAACGCATTTATCTCACCACCACCCACCAGCAAAGTTTTTACGAACGCCTCGGCTTTGTCGTCAATACCAGTACGACGATGGTTTTGATGAGGGGGTAGACGGGAGTTGGGAGGAAAGTGATGGAGTCATTCGCTCCCGATCCTAACTCTCAACTCGAACTTATATAGATGGCGATTGACCTGTCAATTAAGCAGATAAAATTGTTCTGCGCTCTACCTTCTACCCCCTATTCCTCACTCCCTACCATCTCCCATCTCCCATCTTCCATCTCCCCTCTACTATTAACTTTTGTAAACATTCTGAGGATAAATCTTCATCAAACAGGAATCGAACAAAGAGCTGTAACCGCTATGAGTCCAGTCACGTGGAGGTTTCGAGCGATCGACAGCCAGAGATTAATTACCGGGCGATCGCCTTGCCTCCGAGGTGGGAAGCGGATAACATAGTGCATGAGATTATTTAAAAAATAAGAATTTTCGTAGACACCTATTTTAAGGAGGATCGTAGTCGATGGGACTACCCTGGTATCGTGTGCATACAGTTGTCCTGAATGACCCAGGTCGGCTGATATCGGTGCATTTAATGCATACAGCTTTAGTTGCTGGTTGGGCTGGTTCGATGGCTCTGTTTGAACTATCAAACTTCGACCCTAGCGACGCAGTTTTCAATCCCATGTGGCGACAAGGCATGTTTGTCATGCCATTTATGGCGCGTCTCGGGATTACCAAATCTTGGGGTGGTTGGAGTATCGTTCCAGGTGAATCAGCGGCTGATGCTGGCTTCTGGTCTTTTGAAGGTGTAGCTACCGCTCACATTATCTTGTCTGGGATGCTCATGTTAGCATCGATCTGGCACTGGGTTTACTGGGACTTGGAACTGTTTACAGATCCTCGGACTGGAGAGCCAGCTTTAGATTTACCCAAAATGTTTGGGATTCACTTGTTCTTGTCTGGATTACTTTGCTTCGGCTTCGGAGCATTCCACCTAACGGGTCTATTTGGCCCAGGAATGTGGGTAACAGATCCATTTGGCATCACGGGGCATGTAGCTCCAGTTGCGCCTGAATGGGGGCCTTCTGGGTTTAATCCGTTCAATCCTGGTGGCGTAGTAGCTCACCACATTGCAGCGGGTACAGTCGGGATTATTGCTGGATTATTCCACCTCACCGTTCGTCCGCCAGAACGTCTCTACAAAGCGTTGCGGATGGGAAATATCGAAACCGTACTCTCTTCGAGTATTGCGGCGGTATTCTTCGCAGCATTTATCGTTGCGGGTACGATGTGGTATGGAAATGCTACCACGCCGATCGAGTTATTTGGTCCGACACGTTATCAGTGGGATAGCGGTTATTTCCAACAGGAAATTCAACGTCGCGTTCAGAGCAGCGTCGAAGATGGTAAGAGTGAAGCGGAAGCTTGGAAAGCAATTCCAGATAAACTCGCATTCTACGACTATGTTGGTAATAGCCCCGCTAAAGGCGGTCTATTCCGGACTGGGCCGATGAACAAAGGTGATGGGGTCGCCCAAGGTTGGCAAGGGCACCCAGTATTCAAGGACTCTGAAGGTCGAGTACTGAGCGTACGTCGTCTGCCTAACTTCTTTGAAAGTTTCCCTGTCATCTTGACTGACTCCGAAGGTGTCGTACGTGCAGACGTACCGTTCCGTCGGGCAGAATCGAGATACAGCTTCGAGCAAGCTGGTATTACTGCTAGCTTCTACGGTGGTGCGCTCAACGGTCAAACCTTTACTGATGCAAATCAAGTCAAACAGTTTGCCCGCAAAGCTCAAGGTGGTGAAATCTTTGAATTCGATCGCGAGAAATTTGGCTCTGACGGTGTATTCCGTACTAGTCCGCGCGGTTGGTTCACTTTCGGTCATGCTGTATTTGCTCTATTCTTCTTCTTCGGTCATCTCTGGCACGGTTCGCGGACGATTTACCGCGACGTATTTGCTGGTGTAGAAGCCGATATGGAAGAACAAGTCGAATTCGGTCTGTTCCAGAAATTGGGAGATCCTACTACGCGTCGTAAAGAAGCCTAGAAACTTGGGTATCGGGGAATGGGAGTTTGGTATTACCAAAGTAATTATTCCTCGATGCCCTGGCTGTTTGTTAAACTAAAAGTTATCCAGTAGGATTCTAATCATGGAAGCAACTATTTATATTTTGGTAACGGCATTGGCTTTGGGTACAGTCTTTTTTGCGATCGCGTTTCGCGAACCTGCGAAGATTCCCCGCAAAAAGTAAACAACAATTCAGTTTAGTCACAATCTGAGCTAATCTAGAGAAATCTCTAAATTAGCTCAGATTTTTCTTTTCAAGGTTTTAGGCTTTAGGCTTTAGCGCACCAAGCAGGCTTTAGGGAAGAGGAAAGAGGGGAAAGGGTATAGGCAAAAGAAAATACGAAAGTCACCCCGTCTCCCCGTCTCCCCGTCCCCCAGTCTCCCAGTCTCCCAGTCTCCCCCGCTCCCATCTCCCATCTCCCCAATGCAATGTTCCTACTGCCAATATACAGATAGTCGGGTGTTAGAGTCTCGATCGACAGAAGCCGGACAGAGTATTCGCAGACGCCGGGAATGTTTGCGCTGCAAACATCGCTTTACTACTTACGAACGACTGGAATTTGTGCCAGTTACGGTCATCAAGCAAGATTCCCGTCGTGAATACTTCGACAGATCCAAGCTCCTCCGAGGCATCATTCATGCCTGTCAGAAAACCGGACTCACCCCCGAAACCCTCGAATCGATCGTGGATGATATCGAGTCCCAACTGCAAACTCGATCGCTCCGAGAGGTAACTACTGCCGAAATTGGCGAACTGGTGCTAGTCGAATTGCGCCCGTTGAGTGAAGTTGCATACATCCGATTTGCGTCTGTCTACCGTCAATTTCAAGGGATTCGCGACTTTGTAGACACGTTGCATCAATTGAATGAAGTCAGGAGTCAGGAATCACATGAGGAGCGCCTCGAAATGAGTCGAGCTGGTGTGACGATGCCGTTGGATTCTTAGTCGGGTGAGGAGTATATTTAATTGAGGCGATCGAGACATGAATGCAACTAAATATCGAGTGTTTGTCTGTACGAGACAGCGGGGTAATTTGGATTGTCCCGAAAACTGTTGCTTCAACTGTGGCGGGGTAGAGATTTATCAGGCTTTTCGGGATGAGATCGATCGGCAAAAATTAGCAGATCGAGTCGAAATCCGGCAATCGGGATGTTTGGATCGGTGTGAAGCTGGTACGGTTGTAGCTGTCTATCGTGCTAATTTGCCAGATTTTACTTGGCTGCCAGATAAAATTCAACGTAAAGTCAGAAAAATATTATTTCCCAATCGCCATTTATACGGTCATCTAACTTGTGAGGATATTCCCGCGATCGTCGAGAGTCATTTCATTGATGGGAAACCACTCAAACGCTGCCACATTACTAGTAATTAATTAAAATCATCAATAACTTTGGAACAGTAGGGAGTCACTAATTGGGTGAATCGGGTAGTTTCAACCGACTAGCATTCAAGTAATATTTATCCAATCGATCGATGATTTCATCAGTAGTTAGTATCCAAGTTTCGGTAAGTCCGAGCGAGGCTTTTCGCCATGTCGTCCCGATCGATCTTACTTCGATCTTTAGAGGCTATGGCTTATTACCCGCAGTTGTTCGGACAGAGGCTCAAACTGGTGCTTGGGAAGCGATCGGACAGACTAGAATCGTGCATCTATCAGATGGTAGTCATGCCCAGGAACTACTGACTCAGTATAGCCAACCAAATTATTTTGCTTATGTAGTTAGTAATTTTTCTGGCATTTTAGGATTTTTAGTTACAGCAGCAATTGGCGAATGGTGGTTTGAAAATTGCGATTATTCAGCCAATAGCACACTCATCCGCTGGAGTTATACATTTACATCTAAATCTTTATTTACAGTTCCGATCCTATGGCTCGTTAATAAATTTTTATGGTCTGGATACATGCGTTCGGTTGTGTCAAACGTCAAGGAACAGCTCGATGCTAAAGCACTTAAATAATTGAAAATATTGTTTCGATCGCAGGTGGCACTTTATTCATTCGATGATAAAATTTGGGTCTGGACTACTCGGATCTTTAGATAATTAATTTATGAATACCCCAGTTTATCCCGT
>NZ_JANMZA010000162.1:0-4176 GCF_031382685.1 Chamaesiphon sp. OTE_8_metabat_110
GGTTTTCATAGATTGTCTTCGTCAGTTCGTAGATGGCTTCCGTACTAACTCGATGATTGGCAACCAAGATCCGGCGCACGGAAATTGTCGGTAAATCTTGTGCTGGAATAGCAGTATTACCTTGATAAACACCTTTGGGTAGGATCGCCGATCCAAATTCTGGATATTGAATTTTTAGTGCTGCGGCACGATCGATGGGCACGATCGTAGCTTTAGCATCACGAACTAATTTTTGAATAAATTAATTTGTTGTTGGGCGAAATGACATAGAGCAGCACTCAACTGGTCGATGCAGCGGATAGCAGTAAACAAATCGTTAATTCTTAGAGAAAAGGCGCGTACGGCAATCTCTACCAGTTGGTTTACTGCAAAATTTACCTAACTATAAACACATCTACCGATCGAATGCTCCGGCTAGAATCGTAAATGGCAACTCCTGTGTCGATCGTCAGAAAGAAACTGATGTCAAGCCTCTACCTTTGAATAGATGTAGATAGTTCCATTAGTGTGATACATCTAATGTAAGATTCGGCAATTCCCAACTCTCATTTATATTTTTATGAAAGGATTAACCGGAAAAAATGTCCTGATTACTGGCGCGAGTTCGGGGATCGGTCAGGCGATCGCCATACGACTCGCTCAAGAAGGTTGCAATGTTGCCATCAACTACCGCAAAAATGCCGCAGAAGCCGCCGAAACTGAAGAACAGGCGATGGAGAAAGCTTGTGGGCAAGCAGTCGAAAATTGCGGCGTAAAATCGCTAATCGTCCAGGGTGATGTCTCTAAAGAAGATGAGGTTATCGAGCTGATTAATACGGTTGTCGATCGATTTGGGGGTCTGGATATTTTGATTAATAATGCGGGAATTCAAACAGAGTCTCCGTCACACGAGCTATCCGCAGATGAGTTCGATCGAGTCTTGGATACCAATCTTCGGGGGTCGTTTCTCTGCGCGAGGGAAACAATCAAACATCTATTATCCAGGCAGCAAGCTGGCAGTATTATCAATATTTCTAGCGTTCATGAGATTATTCCGCGCCCTACATATTTGAGTTATTCGATTAGTAAAGGTGGGATGGGGAATCTCACCAAAACGCTGGCATTAGAATATGCCGATCGGCAGATTCGCGTCAACGCGATCGCGCCTGGTGCCACTGTGACACCGATTAACCAAGATTGGATCGATAACCCAGAAAAAAAAGCTGTGGTCGAGAGCCATATTCCGATGGGACGAGCTGGCACGTCGGAAGAGATGGCGGCGGCTGTGGCATTTCTTGTTTCCGATGAAGCGGCTTATATCACCGGACAAACACTGTATATCGATGGTGGACTCACCCTCTACGCCGATTTTCGCGAATCCTGGTCAGCCTAAAGCCTAAAGCCTAAAACCTAAAACCTAAAGCCTAATCATGACCGCAGAAGAAAACCGACTGCAAGCCGATCGCGATCGCCAAGCCTATTGGCGCAAATGGGGGCCATACTTGAGCGAACGTCAGTGGGGCACCGTTCGAGAAGATTATAGTGCCGATGGTGCCGCTTGGGAGCATTTTCCCCACGACCATGCTCGATCGCGGGCGTATCGTTGGGGTGAAGATGGGATTGCTGGCATTTCTGACAATCATCAACGGTTGTGTTTTGCGGTCGCGTTGTGGAATGGTGCAGACGCGATTCTCAAGGAGCGGCTATTTGGCTTGACTGGCCCTGAAGGCAATCATGGCGAGGATGTCAAGGAGTACTACTTCTATCTCGACAACACGCCCAGCCATGCCTATATGAAGTATCTCTACAAGTATCCACACGCCGCTTTTCCTTACACCCAACTCGTGCAGGAGAACCAACGGCGGAGTTATGGCGATCCAGAGTTTGAGTTAGCAGCTACGGGCATCTTTGATGACGATCGCTATTTTGATGTCTATATCGAGTATGCCAAAGCCACCGATGAAGACATACTGATTCAGATTACCGCCATCAATCGCGGCGCGGAACAGAGTACGCTCCAGTTATTACCAACACTCTGGTTTCGGAATACTTGGTCGTGGGATCTCAATAGTCCCAAACCGCAGTTACGGCAACGCGATAGTAGTGACTCGCATCATGTCATCGTCGCTAATCATCCCACCTTGGGAGATCGCTACCTGTATTGTCAATCCACAGCCCTATTATTTACCGAAAACGAGACTAATTCCGAGCGATTATTTGGTACTCAAAACTCATCACCCTACGTCAAAGATGGCATTCATAATTATATTGTGCATGGGCAAACTGAAGCCATAAATCCCCAGCAGATCGGCACCAAAGCCGCTGCTAATTACGAACTAACTCTGGATGCCCATCAATCAAAAACGATCCAATTACGATTGACAAACTGTGCTGATTTAGCCACACCTTTCGCCGAATTTGCCGATGTGTTTGCACTGCGTCAGCAAGAAGCAGATGAATTTTATCAGCGGATCTCACCCGATCCAATCTCTGTTGAGGCGCGAAATATTCAACGACAGGCATTCGCGGGACTGCTGTGGACGAAACAGTATTATCATTATGTAGTTGAAGACTGGCTCCAGGGCGATCCGGCACAACAGCAGCCGCAGCGGCACCATCCGCGCAATTCAAATTGGATTCATCTGTTTAATGATGACATTATTTCGATGCCTGATAAGTGGGAGTTTCCCTGGTTTGCCGCTTGGGATCTGGCGTTTCACTGCTTGCCGCTGGCGACGATCGATCCCGACTTTGCCAAGCGACAATTAGATCGGTTGACACGAGAATGGTACATGCACCCGAACGGACAGATTCCCGCCTATGAGTGGCATTTTGGCGATGTCAATCCGCCCGTTCATGCTTGGGCAACCTGGCGCGTTTATCAGATTGAAAAGTCACTTTACGATCGCGCCGATACTGACTTCCTAGAGCGGGTATTTCAGAAATTACTGCTCAATTTTACATGGTGGGTAAATCAAAAAGATGTCAATGGCAATAATGTGTTTGAAGGTGGCTTTCTGGGTTTAGATAACATTGGCATCTTCGATCGCAGCTCGGCACTGCCGACGGGTGGATATCTCGAACAATCCGACGCTACCAGTTGGATGGGGATGTATTGTTTGAATATGTTGACGATCGCCTTAGAATTGGCAATAACGAATCCAACTTATGAAGATATTGCTAGTAAATTTTTCGAGCATTTTCTCTACATTGCGGATGCGATGAACCATATTGGCACAAATAAGATGTCTTTGTGGGACGAGGAAGATCGGTTTTATTACGATCTGTTGCGTTTACCCGATCGCAATTGGCATCGGTTGAAAGTGCGATCGATGGTCGGGTTGATACCGCTATTTGCCGTCGAAATTCTCGAACCAGCCACACTCGATCGATTTAAGAGCTTTAGCCAGCGGTTTGAATGGTTTATCGCCAACCGCCCGCAGTTGCACTGTCAGATTGCTTCCTTGACAACTACAGGCGATCTGGGTCGGCACTTGTTGGCAATTGTCAATCCAGTCCACAGACTCCGACCCATTTTACAACGGCTGCTCGACGAGTCGGAATTCCTCAGCCCTTACGGGATTCGATCGGTGTCCAAATTTCATGCCGCACACCCCTACACGTTTGATGTTAATGGCCAACGACACCAAGTCAGCTATGAACCCGCTGAATCAACCAGTGGCATGTTTGGCGGCAATTCTAACTGGCGCGGCCCGATTTGGTTTCCGATGAATTTTCTCCTGATTGAATCATTGCAAAAATTTCACAACTACGTCGGCGATGATTTCCAAGTCGAATGTCCCACGGGTTCGGGACAATGGATGAACCTGGACGAAGTAGCAACAGAGCTATCGCGTCGTTTGATTAGTATTTTCGCACCGGACGATCGATCCGATCGTCCAGTTCACGATCGCGATCCTATATTTCAACATCCACAGTGGCAAGATTTATTGCTATTTTATGAGTATTTTAATGGTGACACTGGCGCGGGACTCGGCGCAAGTCATCAGACAGGATGGACGGGATTAGTCGCAATGTTGATTTCAGGTCGGGATCGGCGGTGCCTGGAGACTAAAGTCTCGGCTAGTAGTGCGAAGTCCGCCTACGCGGCCTAAATATCTTAGTCCGCGTAGGCGGTCATTGCATCACAATCCCCCATTTAAATAGGGGGGTGCGGACAGATACCCGACATCTCAA
>NZ_JANMZA010000165.1:0-7255 GCF_031382685.1 Chamaesiphon sp. OTE_8_metabat_110
AGATGCAAACAACATTGTACCTTTCGCTCGTAAAGCAGCTCCTGTAGCCGCCTAAAAAAAACTTACGATTAATTTCTAAGTCGAGCATTTATAGTATGACTCCGTTAATTACTATAACTAAACCCTCAACGGATGCTCTATCTAACCGTCTCTGGTAGGTTAAATAGCTAAGATTCATCAGAGCATCCTGCGACCTGGGATAATTGGTCACTCCCGTCTTGAGGATTAGATAGACTATACCTGTGAATGAGCGGAAAGTTAATACCCAGGGCGGACGGCAGTTCGACTCTGCCCAGCTCCATCAAGTTAATTACTAGTTAATACTTCGGCTGTCGCTCAGTACAAGTAGTTGATAATTAATAATTAAATCCTAGACCCCAATCGAGACTTATATCTCGATCGGGGTCTAGTTTTATACGATCTGAACCGATCGATCGCGGCAAACGATCGCAGTATTAATACTCACATCTGCACCAGCGGCTCGCGCTCTAGAGGTTCCCTCCAGATTGAGCGAGACAAGACAGTACATAAAAATAGACTCAAAACTTACTTCTAAGTATTAAAACTGTCTTGAAAAGGTGCTTCACTATCCACTATCCACTATTCACTATCCACTATCCACTAAAACACCAGTAACTTTGTTTTGATGCAGGATGTGAGAACGCTCGACTAGCTGAAGATGTAGAATATCTCTGAGGTATCGATCGGGTGTGCGACCAAATGACTGAGATCCAGGCTGTACTGTGTGGTTATTATGGCAAAGGTAACGGGGGCGATGAAGCATTGCTAGTGGCGATGCTAGAGATGTTACCGCCCCATGTGAAGCCATTGGTACTGTCCGCCGATCCGCGCGCTACATCCAAGAGTTATGGCGTCAGAAGTTACGATCGAATGAATAGTGGAGCGGTAATTCGCGCCCTGCGAGAGTCCCAAGTTTTGATTTTAGGTGGCGGCAGTCTGATTCAAGATGCGACAAGTCTGCGTAATTCGATCTATTATGGGGGGCTAATGGGATTGGCGCAACAGTTTGGACTACAAACGATCGCGATCGCTCAAGGCATCGGCCCTGTAAGCAAGCCGCTGACTCGCTGGATTGCCAAACGGGCTTTTAGCAACTGTACGGCTTTAAGCGTCCGAGATACCGCCTCTGCCGCCTTGCTGGCGCAGTGGGGAATCGCTTGCGAGCTAGCTCCCGATCCAGTCTGGAGTATGACAGCGACACCAGTGCCCGAGATTGCCCAGATCGCCAGCCCGAAAATCGCCGTCACCTTGCGATCGCATCCCCAATTGACTAACGAACGCTTGGAGACCCTCACCACCGCCTTAGTAGACCTGCAAGCCGCCACTGGCAGCCATATTTTACTCGTTCCCTTTCAACCGACTACAGACATGAATATTGCCCAGCAAATTCAGGCCGAACTAACCGATAATAGTCAGATAATCACCCTGACAAATCCCAAACAACTTAAAGGTTTGTTTCAAGGAGTAGATCTGGCGATCGGAATGCGGTATCACAGTCTGATTATGGCAGCAGCGGAGGGATGTAAATGTTGGGCGATTAGTTATGACCCCAAAGTCAGTAAACTCATGACCGAAATCGATCTCCCCGGCTGGGAACTAGCGAACATCCCCACCGATGCTGCCGCAATTACTCAAGCTTGGCAACAACATCTCACCACCGGGAAGGCACTGAGTCCGAAATCAGTGCAAAATCTCAGCCAACAATCCCGCGTTCATAAGAACTTGCTAACTGCGGCAATCGCACGGATTGAGATGACGTAAAGCGATTCTTCACCCAGTCTCCCAGTCCCCCAGTCCCCCCGTCCCCCTCTCTCCCCGTCACCCCGTCACCCCCTCCATCCTGCCATGTCCCCAGCAGAACACTCTTCTCAAGCCAAAGCAGACCAAGCGATCGAGACTATTTATACCACAGTCGAAGCCCAACCCGATCGGACTGATTGGTTGACGGTCGTCAGCAATCTGCGGCAAATCAATCGTCAACTAGTCGAAGAAATTGCTAGGTTAGAGCAAGCCTTAGCATCTGCCAAGCAAACCTTACACACCCACAAAGAGCAGAATCAGAGCCACGAAATTACCATCCTCCAGCAACAAGACGAACTGCGTAACGCCCACGATCGCATCGGCTCCCTCTTTCAACAGCTAGAGACATCCCACCAAATCGGGCAACGCCAGCAAACACTGATCGAAACCCTCTCCCAACAACTCGAAATCGTCCAAACCATCGTCCCCCAAATCGAAGCCGAACACGAACAACTCCGCCACAAATATCAGCAGCAATCGCAAAAATTAACTAAAACCGAACAAGTTGCCGTCGAACTCCACCGTCGCCTCAAACTGCAACTCACCGCCACTCCTAGCGGCGAACTGTTGCCCCCAGCGGCTCCCAACACTACCGCACCTCCAGTAGCGCCACACCTGGATGACGACGCGATTTCCACTGCCCCAGCAAGCGATGAGATCGCCCCAGCAACTAGCTTTGACGCCGATAGCTTCACCCAAATCGAACCAGCACCACCGCAGTCCCAACTAGATGTTCCCCTGCGTCCATCGACACACTCAGTTGTCGCCGTTTCTACCGCTGCGCCAAGTGGGTGGCGCGAAGCAATTTTCCAAGACCGCGAGGCAAATCGCTACAACCTCACTGAGGAGCGCGGGATGGCCGCATCCGCCGAGATCGTTGCCAAAGAGAGTACCCAACTCAACCATCGGCTCGCCAAATCATCGCCTAATTGGCCAGCACCAACCGTCAGTCATCCTGCCCCTCAAGACGGTAATAGCGATCGCGTCGTCGCTAAACCTGTCAAAATCGATCTGCCCAAATTTCCGAAAAGACCAGCAAAATAAGTCAAGATTAGTTAGTTGCGATCCTGAAGCGCTGCGAGATCGAATCTATCTTCGATCGTGCAGCTATCCTCATTAATACCCACGCATTGACAAGATTGAATTCCGATCGTACCCCTACTCAGTCAGTAGGTTTCTTATTTAGATCTAAATATGTCCAAATTCCTGTCCGAAACGATCGTCGCGGTAATGTTAGCTAGCTTGACTAGCACCGTCCAGGCGCAAACACCCACATCAACTCCCACCCCGAAATTACCACCCACACCAAACTCAACACCAACTACCACCCCAAGACCAACCCTAACCCCGAACTCCATCCCCGCTCCAACTACGCCATCAGCACGACCGACAGCTACCACCCCAGATCTCAAATTATTAACTAAAGCCATCGGCATATTTTGGCAAGGCAATCGCGCTCAGACCGAATCGCAAGTAGTGATGACAATTCAGCCTCAAGGCAAGAATACCACTCCCGTCCAAATTAATGCCACTGTCAAAACGATCGCCCAAACCGACGATCGATTCCGCTCGGAATTAATTTTATCTCGATCGGGGTCGCCAACTAAAACTGCCTACACGATCGTTTGTGACGGTCAAAATGTCTGGATCTATCGTCCCGACAAACGCCAATATTCACAAACTACTTTCTCAGAATTTAAGCCGCAACCTTATTCACTACTCGTCGGACTCTCTACCGTTTTCTTTGTAAGTGCGCCTGAAGCTGGACGCAAGACAGTTATTACCGATATCGCTGCTGGTCGCGATCCGTTTAAATCGATTCCTGCCGAGTTAATGGCTAATTTACAAGGAAATACTCGTCAAGTTGACGGTCAAAGTTTACAGGTTTATACCACCGATAATAAAGTCAGTAAAATTAGTTTTACTGGATTAATTCAACCAGTAACCGGAATCCTCAAACAAATTGAATTTACTAGTACTACGGAAGTTGGCGATATGAAAATAGTCGAAAAAATTATGACGCATACAACTACCACCAATCCTAGCAAGCAAACTTTTAAATTTTCCCCACCGCCAGGAGTCAAAAAAGTTCGGTCAGACAGCGATTTACTGCAATTAGTTCGATAATTTGGCACTCCCAGTGCGGATAATTTACAGCTGAGTCCGCTCCGATCGCAGAGCAGTGCTTCGATCGAGTTAAATAGGTATACGCTTAAAAAAATGGTTCTGTCATGACAGAACCATTAACTCAGAGAATTTAATCTAATTCAAAATGTCTAGCGAACGACACCTGCTTGCTTAGTCATGTCGATCGGTTTCATCAGATACAAGCGGAGTAATTTTACACCCATCGATGCGATCGTCGGTAGATTCTGAATCTTTTTCAACCACTTAGGTGCGGTGGATTGTGCCGATGCTACTAACTTTAGATAGTCTGCGGCACACTTGTCTAAAGTTTGGAAAAACTCTGGACGATCGACATCTAAAATAATCGGGAATACTCGTCCCGCAGTTTTATTAGTTTCTTGGATGACTTCGATATCAAAGTCACGGCTATTCATCCCCAACATGCCATAGAATTTGCTTTCTCTGTCGCGAAGATACATCGTCGCAAATACCGCCAGCAGGAAGAACCGACACCAGAGTTTTGCTCTGAAATCATTGAGAAGCTGGGGTTGGGCACGCATCAGGGCATCGAAGAAATCACCGTGACGGTTCTCATCTTGGCACCAGTTATCAAAGAAGTGGAAGATCGGGTAGATCCGATTTTCGGGATTGGCTTCTAAATGCTGGAAAATCTTAATATATCGCCAGTACCCAATCTTCTCAGATAGGTAGACTGAGTAGAAGATAAATTTGGGCTTGAAGAAAGTGTAGTTGTGAGTCTGAGTGAGAAAGCCCAAATCTAGCGAGAGTCCAAAGTCGGACATCGCCTTATTGAGAAAGCCAGCATGACGGGCTTCATCCCGCGATAGCAGGTTAAAACCTTCGGCTAGCAACGGATTCTTGTGCTTGAGCTTCCGACTGAGTTCTTTGTAGAGCAGGAACCCAGAAAATTCGGAAGTGCAAGAGCTTTCGAGAAATTCGATGAATATCTGACGGGTTTGGGCTGGGAGATCGTCCCAAGAGCGCTCGAATCTTTCATCTCTGACGAAGTGGTTGCGGTTATAGTCAACCCGCATTTCTTCGATAATCGCACGCAACTCATCTTCATTGACAGAGAGATCCATCTTTGCCATCTCTTCAAAGTCGGTAGTGTAGAACCGAGGAGTGAGGAGAGTCTCTTTGGCGGGGCGTTTGATCCCCGGTCTGATTTCGTCAAATGATGGTTTTGTAGGGGAATTTACCATAGTGATTTTATTTATAATTCATTCATATTGCGATCGTCGTGTAAGGCGACTCGCAAGCTTCGGCTCAAGCAAGAGCTTAGACATCTCATTGGCGCAACCTTTCTTGTAGAGAATCGCTGCATAAGTGCATTTTACCAAGTCTAGACTGGCTCGGCAGTGGTTTTTTGTTAAGAGTTACTAACTATCTCTATTCCCCAGCGGCGATCCTGACACGACATTTTGATAGCTATCGTCAGGCTCTTACACCCAATCGTCTGATACTTCCGATACGGCTGCTGGGGCTGCTGGCACTTGAGGGGTCGGATAAATTATCTGCAACTCCAGATCTAGGAAATTACTTAATTCCTGTCCCAACCATCCCAGTTCGGCTTGAGATAGATCTTGCCCGATGGCATATCGCTCTGATGTTATTTTCCGGCTCGATATATCCAAAATCTCCACAACTACCATCCCGACCTGCCAGTGCTGTCTGTGCTAATTGTGCTGACTCAAATCTTTTGTCGAGGTGCGGTTCAGTCATCTGTGCCAACCACCGATCGAATCGCTTGCTAATTGTAGACTGAAATTTGACCCGTCCATTAACCTGTGCTAACTCCGCCGGATGAGTCCCCGTCAGGAGATAAATAATTGTCATCCCCAAACTATATAAGTCCGAAGCCGTCGTAGTTTGACCGCCAAATTGTTCGAGGGGAATATAACCATAGCTCCCCACGATCGTAATCGTCCCACCATCCTTACTGGCAATCGTCTGTACCGAACCAAAATCTACTAGATACACTTCCCCGATACTATTACCAGAACGATCGCCCAAGAGGATATTACTCGGCTTGAGATCGCGGTGGATGACTGGCGGATGTTGTTGATGGAGATAGGTTAAAATGGCTAACACCCGATCGGCTAATTCAATTATTTCTACTTCTGAAAATTTTTGCCCCGATCTGATAATCGACTCTATGCTTTGATTGCAATCGAGGGAAAAGCGCACGAATAATACAATAATCGAGCGAGATATTAAAAAAATCCCCGCTTCATAGCGAGGAAAATTGATTTAATGTGCGTCTTGCAGCTCATAAAAATCAGGCGAAACATAATCCTTGCGGAGGGGATAACCGACCCAATCCTCTGGCATCAATAGCCGCTTGAGATTCGGATGTCCCTGATAGACAATCCCGTACATATCGTATGTTTCCCGCTCTTGCCAGTCGGCAGTTCGCCAGATCCAATATACCGAGGGTACGACTGGATTTTCGCGTGGTAGGAACACTTTGACGCGGACTTCCTCGGGCTTGATGGCATTATCACTCATCTTAATTAAGTGATAAAAACTCACCAGTTCATCGCCAGGGCCAGCATCATAGCCGCCCTGACACTGCATAAAATTAAACCCATAGGCATATAGAGCCGTCGCTACAGGTAACAAGAACTGAGCTTCAACGCGGATGATTTCGACACCTTGGGCGTCGATCGCCAGCTCTGTATGGTCTACAAAGCCGTTCTGGGTCAACCATTGGGAGACTTTACCCGCTGGGACGATCGGGGCTGCGGCTGGCGTTATTTCCGCCGTTTCCTTGGTTTCTTCCTCAGCCACGTTCGACCTCCTGTTTTTGAGCGGTAACGAGTGCGGGTGGTACTGGCATTCCCATGGCGGCGGCGATTTCGGCTGGGGGATGGTCGTGAGTACCCGTCTGGAGATATGCTCCGGTCAAGATGGGGGGCACGACTTTCATGTTATGGGTCGTACTGTAATAGCGGTGAGTTTGATTGAGCAGACTCCGCTCTTGCATCGACTCATTGGCGATTTTTTTCCGCAGCTTGATGATCGCATCCATCACTGCTTCTGGACGTGGCGGACAACCGGGGAGATAAATATCGACGGGGATAAGTTTATCGACACCGCGTACCGCAGTCGGCGAGTCGGCGCTAAACATCCCACCTGTGATCGTACAAGCACCCATCGCGATTACGTACTTGGGTTCGGGCATTTGTTCGTAAAGACGTACCAAGGCGGGAGCCATCTTCATCGTGATCGTACCAGCAGTAATCAATAAATCTGCCTGACGGGTACTCGCACGGGGAATCAGTCC
>NZ_JANMZA010000284.1:0-10268 GCF_031382685.1 Chamaesiphon sp. OTE_8_metabat_110
AGGATGAGTTGGTTGATAATAATAGAGATTCAGTCTTTTACGCGATCGGTATGTTAAGTCAAATTCCACTTAGTTTAGTTCTGATTAATGTTGGCGGTCTCCTCGCCCTGATTGGCTTTTTTGCCTACGCGATCGATGATGCGACCTTTAATTTAATTGGTTTCTTCTACGGTATTCCCTTATTCTTGGGCGGCTTAGCGCTCAAATCAGCAGAACTCGAACCAGTTCCGTTCGAGCAAATCACCCCCGCCAATCTCGTCAAGCTCAGAGAAGCACAAGCTACACCTACCCTCAATCAAATCCGCAAAGATGTCACCAGATTCCGCTACGGACAAGAAGCGCATCTAGACGTTGCCCTAGAAAAGCTCGGACTAGCGCCGACAGATGAAGATCGACCCATTCTCAAAACTCTCCAAGAGACAGAGATTGGCGGGGCTTACGCACTGATTTTAAAATTCTACTCACCGTTTATGAGTTTTGACGTGTGGGAAGAAAAACGCGGGAAGATTACCAAATTTTTTGGCCCCGGTATCGATGCCCAGATCGCCGGATACGATGATGAAGAAATCGTCGTCACATTAATCGTCGTCGAGCCAGCCAAGGAACTGGCTACTTCTCCAGCCTAATTGCGTACCATTGTAAATACTCTCCTGGTGCTAAATCCAGCTCACAGCTAGTATCTAGGAGATATTTGACTCGCTCGTTGACGCCACTAATTTGCTGGACATCGATCGGTAAATCGTCAGCAAATTTGATGACAATTTCTTGAAGTTTTGCAGACATTTCTGCTGGAGTCAGGATCTGCTCTGGCGAATCTGTCTCCAGCACGACGTAAGCTTCATTACTAAACATTAACGAGTCAGACATAGATTAGTGGATAGTGGATAGCGAAAAGTGCGTTCTTGGGGTTTCCCCAAGTGAAGCACCTTTTCAAGACAGTGGATAGTGAATAGTTGTTAGTGAATGGGTAACAACTAAGAAATAATCTAGCTCTCGATCTTATTGTAGCCATTAATCTCTATTTACTTTATTCTTCGATCGTTAATTTTTAATATCCACTATTCACTATCCACTAATCCATGAATCCACTATTATCACTTAACTATGAAGCCGCGATCGAATCACTCGGCACCGACTACTATGATGACGTAGTAGCTGCCGAATTTCCCCAGCAGATCTTACGCTTTCGGAATAATGATTTGTTGGTGCGGCTCGGACTCGATCCGCGCCAAGTTAGCGATGCCGATTTTATCGAAGCTTTTGGTAATTTTGCCAATCCATCACACCCCTTTTTAGCGCTCCGCTATCATGGGTATCAATTTGGTGAATATAACCCTGGATTGGGTGACGGACGCGGCTTCCTTTACGGACAGGTGCGGGGTACCGATGGCGAACTCTATGATTTTGGCACCAAAGGTTCGGGGAGAACGCCTTATTCGCGCGGCGGTGATGGCATGTTGACGCTCAAAGGTGGCGTGCGGGAGGTTCTAGCCGCTGAAGCGCTACATCAGATGGGGGTGCGGACTTCTCGCTGTTTGAGCCTGGTGGAGACGGGTTTAGACTTGTGGCGGGGGGACGAACCGTCGCCAACGCGTTCTGCGGTGATGGTTAGGTTTAGTCGATCGCACATTCGGTTTGGCACCTTCGAGCGCTTAAACTATCTCAAACGCCCCGATTTAATTCAGAAGTTATTAGACCATGTAATTGCCTATTATTACAGTCATTTAAGTAGTGCTGAAGGCGCAGAACGCTATATCCAATTTTACAACGAATTAGTCCAAAGAGTTGCCGAATTAGTCGCTCACTGGATGGCGGTCGGCTTTTGTCATGCTGTACTCAATACCGATAATATGTCGATTACGGGGGAGAGTTTTGACTATGGCCCCTTTGCGTTTTTACCTACTTATAATCCTGACTTTACTGCTGCCTATTTCGACCATTACGGACGCTATAGTTATGGCAATCAACCAGGCATCTGCAAGCTCAATTTAGAACTACTTCAGCAGCCGCTAGGTGCGGCGATCGATCCCACCGAAATGACCGCAGCTTTAGCCAAGTTTGAAGGTTATTATTTCGATCGTTACAAACAGCTCATGCTCCAAAAGCTCGGATTTACAGGCGCAACTAATCCGATCCTTGATGAATTGTTAGTTACCACGCTCCAACTATTAACAGATACCCAAGTCGGCTATCACCAATTTTTCTTTGAATTGAGTCAAGCATTTAAATTGCGATGGAAATTAGATCCTAATGCGATTTTGAATGAAACCGAACTCCTGCCAGAATTAGTCAGCAATTCTGGATATCAACAATGGCTACAGTTATATCATCAAGCGATGAGTACTATCCCAGCATCAGAGCTAGATACTGTCGAAAACTTGCTGACTCGATCGAATCCCCAGACGATTTTACTACGTCCCCAGATCGAAGCAATTTGGGAACCGATCGCTCAAGATAATAATTGGGAACCCTTTTATACATTGTTAGGGAAGATTCAAGCGGGTACATAGCGAGTATTTTATCTATATTAAAGGTTAATTTTGCAAAGAAATGTTAGAAAATAATCCAAGCGATCGCTTTTTAAAAACTGCCCTAGTTGTTGGTGGAGGACAGGGGATTGGGTTGGGATTCGTCCGGCGGTTACTCGATCGAGCGGATAGTGAGTGTGTCTATGCCACCTATCGCAGCTTAGAGTCGGCGACAGAGTTACTGGCGATTGCCGATCCTCGCTTGTGCTGTTTCCAGATGGATATCACGGATGAATCACAAATTGCAGCGGTAATTCACAAGATTCAAACTGAGACTGCTACGCTCGATTTTGTAATTAATGCTGTTGGCGTTTTACATGAAGGCGCAATGCAACCCGAGAAAAGTCTACGCCATATTAACAGCGAACAACTCTTACGTTATTTCCAAGTTAATAGTGTCGGCGCGATCTTATTATTAAAACAAGTACAACCATTACTCAAACATCCAAATCGATCGATCCTCGCGACAATATCGGCTAAAGTTGGCAGTATTGGCGACAATCACAGCGGCGGCTGGTATGGCTATCGCGCATCCAAATCTGCCCTAAATATGTTGATTCGCACCACCGCGATCGAGTACAAGCGCACCTGTCCGCAAGCGATATTAGTCGCACTCCATCCTGGAACGACTGACACCCGATTGTCGCTACCATTTCAACGCAATGTCCCCCCAGAAAAGTTATTTTCAGTCGATCGCACCGTATCCCAATTATGCACAGTTATCGATCGATTAGAGCCGATCGATAGTGGTGAATTTTTCTCTTGGGATGGCAGTCAATTACCTTGGTAGACTGTTTTATATCTTGCATTAACATAAAGTTATTAGTGGATAGTGGATAGTGGATAGTGAATAGTGAATAGTGATTAGTGATGCCAAACATCCGATTTCCCAAAGCCTAAAGCCTAAAGCCTAAAACCTAAAACCTAATCACTTCCCCCTAACTTCGCAGTGACAGATTCAACTTCCGCTATCGATACTCTATTGGCACCATTTCATCAATTTGGGGTGAATTTAGGACTCAGCCGCAGCCAAACTTTACTCGCCGCACTCGGCTCGCCGCATCAGGCTGTGCCGATAATTCATGTGGCGGGGACAAATGGCAAAGGTTCTGTATGTGCTTATCTCTCTAGTGTGCTGAGTGCCGCAGGTTATCGAGTCGGTCGATATACATCGCCGCACTTGGTAGACTGGAACGAGCGGATTTGTATCGACGATCGACCGATTTCGACTGAGGTGGCGCTAAGCACTCTCTCTAGAGTTATTGCCGCCATTGATGCGGCTAAGCCCACCCCCACACAGTTTGAAATCGTGACAGCGGCGATGTGGCTGTACTTTGCCGAGTCACAAGTAGATATTGCCGTCATTGAAGTTGGCTTGGGTGGTAGATTGGATGAGACTAATGTTTGCGATCGACCACTAGCAACAATTATTACCTCGATCGCGATCGATCACTGGCAGCAGCTCGGCGAAACGATTGCCAAAATCGCTGGAGAAAAAGCAGGTATTCTCAAACCCAACTGTCCCGCGATCGTCGGTACCTTACCTCCCGAGGCTGCCACTGTCGTCAGCGAACGGATCGCCAAGCTCGATTGCCCCGCAATCTGGGTTAAATCGGCTGTAGCAACCTGCCCACCCGCAGATCTAGGCTCAACCTCATTTTCACCGCTAGGGCTGCCTTGGGTCGAATCTGCCGGGATTAAATACCCGCTGGCTTTACTCGGCGAAATGCAGTTAACCAATTCCGCGATCGCGATCGCCACAATTGAGACACTACGCCAAGCTGGTTGGAAAATTAGCGCCACTGCACTTGTGACGGGGATGGCAAATACCCAGTGGCGCGGACGCATCCAGTGGACGACTTGGCAAGGGCATAAATTATTAATCGATGGCGCACACAATCCCGCTGCGGCGATCGCTCTGCGTCAGTATGTCGATACGCTAAATACGCCGATTAGTTGGGTGATGGGGATGTTATCGACTAAAGCACATCCCGAAATTTTTCAGGCGTTACTCCGTGCTGGCGATCGACTGTACTTAGTACCCGTTCCCGGACATAGTACCGCCGATCCAGCCGCACTAGCCGATCTGGCACGCCTAGAGTGTCCCACTCTTGCCGCGATCGAGACTTATCGCGACTTGCCGAGCGGATTAGCAGCGGCATTTTCAACTACCGCCGTTCATCAACCAGTGTTGTGTGGTTCTTTATATTTGTTAGGCAATTTTCTCAGCCAAAATCAATTTTGCGATCGCTAATGTAACGTACTAAGTTCTAGACATCACTTTCTCATAGCACCTTCAAAATGAAAGTACAGCCCTAAGTGTCCCAGTGACGATCGAGCTATTAGTGCTTTGATTGGCTGGATTGGTAATAACTTGGACGAGCGGTGTCATGCGTAAATTACTACTAACGGGGATGTTGTAAAATGCCTCAAAATTAGTTTGAGTTGCATTACCAACTTGGCTGAGTATAAACGGTTGGGCGATGCCAATTCCGGCTAAGTCATTCTTAGTAAATAAGTCTTGAAAAGCAATACCCGCCGACCAGTATTGAGGACGAATATCGCCCAGTGTGGTGTTAGGATACAGACCAGAACCATAGCGGGCAAATAAGCCAAATTGGGGAGAAAGTGCAACTTCAGCATTAACGCCAACAACACCAAATTTGCTGCCAAGCAGTTCGCCACCGCTGTATTGTAACCGCATGGCGATCGATTTTGTCGGTGCGTATTCTACTTCGACAACTCCCAAATAAGGATCGCCAAACAATCCGCCTGTAGAACCACCACCCCCAAGCGGGAACAAGCGAATATCATTGGGCGAACCACCGCCAAGAAACTGTTGATTTTCGGGTAAGCTGGTAGAACCGCTACTAGCAATGTAAACGCCCCGAATCGAAAATTGACGATCGAGCTGCCAATCAATTACAGCTCCCGCACCGCCCGGTCGAGGTAGTAAGATAAAATTATTAGTAATTGCAGCAGTAGAAAAGTCCCGAAAACTGGTATTTGCATAGCGATTTCGATCGATAATGGCGAAAATCGCTTGTCCGCTAAGTTTTGTAGTTGTCGAGAATTGCTGAGTTTCTATTTTTATGACATCAGTTTCGAGTCGTTCGAGTTTACCTTTAAAAGCGGTAATTTCTGTCGCGAATTCGATTTGTAATTAGCTCAATGTTTCTAGATCTGCGGGATCTATTTCAGCTATATTTTTGATTCGATCGGTACAATCAGGCAGATCTTTAGCAAACTTAGTTCGATCGATCTGCTGAATTTGATTAGATCTAGTTTCCGCAGATGGCGATAGACAATTATAACGATCGACAATCGACTTAAACGATCGAAATGCCCGATCGCTAGATTTAAGATCTACAGACTGCTGAAGATCGATCTGCTGGATTGGTTCGTTTGCTCGAACGGTAGTTAATCCAAGATAATTAACGATAACAAATACGATTGAGAAAGTGATGCTCCTGCCAAGTGGCTGTCGTCTATTTAGATGCTTTATCAACAATCTGCGCCAAAAATACAACATTATTCAGATAATTCGATTCTCCATAGGAGACGCTCCGCGAACGATTTAGACAGCATGAGAACGGGTTAAATTACGCACTTGAGACTTGAAAACGGCAAATCCCAAGGCAACGATAACTAGACCGCCGCCAACGAGCGCGTAGGTGCCACCTAAGCCCATAGATTTGGTTAACGGCTGGGTGACAATCGGTGATAAAAACTGCCCCAAGAACATCGATGTTGAAAGACCACCCAAGGCTCTCCCCCGCAGGGCATCGGGAACCGCAGAACTGAGCCACACCGACATATTCGGCATCAGCAGTCCCAAACCCATCCCCGCAATCCCCAATCCGGTTAATACTTGTAACCAGTTTGAAGATTGACCGATTAAGAGATAACCGATGCCCATGAAGCCAAAGATTGCAGGTAAAAAAGTGACAAATTCCATCCGTTGTTTGAGCTTGCCATAGGTAACAGAAGCAATTGCCGAAAATAGGGTGCAAAGTGCGATCGCCATGCCACTTTGAGAGGGATTAGCCTTGACTAAACCATCTAGATAAAAGGGCAATTGAACGGGGATCAGATAAAAAGCAATTTGACTGAGGGTGGTAAATCCATAGACAATTATCATCACGCCAATGGGTGTAGATTGGCTGGCTGAATCATTCGCCGCTCCCATGTTTGGCTGGGCAGAATTGCTTCGATCGGGTTCGCTAATAAACGCGAACACTAATAATGCGATCGGCCATGCAAATAGGTAAATCCCAAACGGATAGTGCCAGTTTTGTTGAGCTAGTGCGCCGCCAAGTGTCAGAAACACCACGCCGCCCAAACCCATAAATCCAGCCTGTAGCCCCATAAAAGCCGCCCGTGCGGGGCCGCTATAGTAATCAGCAATGAGGGTAGTTGCGCTCACCATTACCCCCGCCACAGCCAAACCTAGCACCGCTCGTCCGACTAGAATTGCGGGTAAACTTTCTAAAAATAGCCCCGAACTGCCAGCAAAACCATACAGAATTGCGGTAAGTAGTAATAGCGGTTTGCGACCGAATTTATCGACTACGATACCTGCGATCGGCGAACCAATGACGATAAATAATGCTGGTAATGTAATTACTAATTTAACTAAAGTCGTCCGTAGATCGGGATCGGAAATTGCACTTTCAAATTGTTGTTTCATCGCTGGCAGCGATGGTGCAACCGTGGCACCGGACATGACTGTCAGGCTGCTGGCGAGTAATAGCGTTAATTTGGTCGCCCAAGAATTGGGATTTGGCATTGGAACATGGGTTTGGTTTACTGGACTTCGTTTTGAGATCTAAATCCCCCAACCCCCTTAGAAAGGGGGCTTTCAAAGTCCCCCTTAGAAAGGGGGATTTAGCGGATGCAATCACGCGGAGGTTCCCTCCGCATGTGTTGCACCAAGCAGCGGCGGTTTTATTCTGGGGGAACCCCAGAATAAAAAACCGACAAGACAGAGGGATTCACACCAACTTCGCTAATCTATTTCTGCCAACGTTCTGTGGCTGCTGCAATTCGCTGACCGTATAATTCACAAGACAATCGATCGCCAGTGTCGAGTTCTACCGTTTTTGTCCCCGTAAAATCAGGAATGGCTTGCCCCATCACCCCTGTATAAGAACCCAATCGATTCACCCCGTTAGGCTGCGACATTTCACCCGCACCCACCCAAATCATTCCGTGTTGAGCGGCGTTAGTCGCCAAATAGATCAGCGTGCCTTGTTTATCGCCACTCATACCAGCAGAATGGGTGAAGCCACCAGCAATCTTATCTTTCCAGAGTTGTTGCGCCCAGATACTGCTGGCAGCATCAATAAATGCTTTAAGCTGAGCGGCAACGCCACCCATATAAGTTGGCGAACCAAAAATAATTGCATCGGCACTATTCAAAGTAGCCACCATTGCCTCATCTTTCCAGCGACCATTGACGATTTGTTCGCCAGTAATGCGGAGTAATTGGACTTTGGTGTCGGGAATTGTTTGGGCACCTGTGGCAATTGCCTCTGCCATTAAATGAGTATTGCCAGCTCCTGAGAAGTAGATAATTGCAATATTTGTCATGAGATTTTCCTGGTAATTGTGAATTGGTTGTTGTGAGCGCTGGGTTATCTCCTGACGGAGATGCTGCGCTAGTGCTACTCGCAACCCAACCTACATTTTTTTGATAACATCAAGTTTCTATAATAAATCCTGGTTGAAACTTGACAACTTCGGTATAAATTTGCTGAATCCCCGCAAATGCAGCAGCCTGTTGTCCGGTTTTAACGGTAAACACATTGACAAACGTAATCATCGGGGTTCAGTTCTGGATTTAGTAAATGGTTATTTCAATACTGCTAAACCTTTTTGAACCGCAGGTCGATCGCCAACTGTTTTCACCCATCGATCGAGTGCTGCCAAATTCTCAACTCGTTCGGGATGAGCCGCACGAATAAAGTTCAGCCCACTAGATGCCCATGTATAGTTCATGATGTCAGCAATTGAATAATCATCAGCGATAAATATGCGATCGGTTAGATGAGTATTGAGCACATTTAATAGCCGCACACTTTCATCTAAATATCGATTAATTGCATAAGGTATTTTTTCCGGTGCCGATCGCGAGAAGTGTCCCCATTGACCAATCATCGGGCCGAGTCCACCAACTTGCCAAAATGTCCAAGCTAAAACTGCCGCTCGGTTCTTAGCATCAGTTGGCAGTAGTTTTCCGCTTTTTTCTGCCAAATAAATTAAGATTGCCCCCGATTCAAATACTCGTTGACCATCATCGACAATCGCGGGTATTTTACCATTAGGATTAATCGCTAGAAAAGCATCTGCGTGTTGTTCGCCCTGCCCGATATTGACAGGAAAAATTTGATAAGGCAGACCGATTTCTTCCAACATGATTGCTGGTTTCTGCCCGTTAGGAGTATTGGCTGTATATAGCTCGATCGTCATTTTATACCTACTTTTTTGGTTTTTACAAAGGGGTTTTGAACAGGTTATTTATAGGATAAGGAAAGCTGATTTGCTTCGTTCCAGCACCGCCCTGAACTATAAGTGTCTCGTTCCGAGAGGCTACGCCAACGGGCTAATAGCGAAAGTTCGTTAAAACGAACTAGGTGATGTAGCAGTTCTCTTCAGAGAACTTTTGCTATTAGCCCCAAATTCATTTGAGGGCGGTGCTGGCGCGAAGCTAATATTCGTTAAGCGGAAATCCTTAACCCGCACTAACTGACCTTAACTATAAAATACCGCCATTGACTTGGAGATTTTGTCCCGTCATCCAATGGGCATCATCACCGACTAGAAATGCCACCACATCGGCGATATCCTGCGGCTTACCCAAACGTCCGAGCGGAGTTTGGCTAATTAGATGGTCGATTGCGGGTTGGGGCAAAATCAAACCATCTGTGTCGGTAACTCCAGGTGAAACCACATTTACCGTCACCTGACGCTGCCCGATCTCTTTTGCCAAAGCAAAGGCAAATTGTTCGCCAGCGGCCTTACTTGCAGCATATAACCCACCAGTAATTCGCGGCTGCTTGGTCGCTCCAGTCGAAAATTGAACGATCCTTCCGCCATCTTTGACGCGATGAGCGGCGGCTTGCAGCATGTACACCGCACCTTTAACATTCACCGCAAATACTTTGTCCAAATCCTCATCAGTTAGGTCAGTATGAAGCTTATATGATGCTGCTCCTGCCACATTGACTACAATATCGATCGATCCTAATTGCTTCTCCGTCTCATCAAATAATCGCGTCACATCGGCTCGATCCGCCACACTGCCCTGAATTGCGATCGATCGTCCGCCACCAGCAATAATTTCTTTGACTACAGCTTCGGCTTTTTCCGGTGAAGCAACATAGTTAACCGCTACTGCTGCCCCATCTCGTCCCAACCGCAACGCAATCGATCGACCGATTCCCCGCGATGAAGCGGTGACAACTGCGACTTTTCCGGTTAATGATGACATGCTGCTAGCCTCCTAATATAAATTTGGATTTGACTTAATTACTACGGTATACTTGATACTTACTTTTTGGGAAGTACTTACTTTTTTGTAAGTGTGTTGAGAAATTCAGATGACAACAAAACAAGTAGATGGCAGAAGATTCGTCCAAACCACTTTGGGCATACTAGGTGGCAAATGGAAAATCTTGATTTTATGGAATATTCGCGAGCGACCTCAACGTTTGAGTGAGTTGAAACGGCTAATTCCAG
>NZ_JANMZA010000294.1:0-7156 GCF_031382685.1 Chamaesiphon sp. OTE_8_metabat_110
GTCTGTGGGGCTACAAGATATGAATGACATGGTGTATCTGCCATTGACCAATATGTCCGCCGAAATTGTCGGTAACAATGCCCTGACAGGTGTGGCAATTAATGGCTTTTGGCTGCAAGCAAGCAATCCCGATCGGCTTGAAGCGGCGCAATTTCAGGTGACGAATGTGCTGCGGCTGCGCCATGATATCCGCCCGCCTAAAGAGGATGATTTTACTGTCACCAATGAAGTGGATCTGATTAAGACTTTCACGAATATTATGGGATTGTTGACGCTAATGGTTACGGCGATCGCTGGTATTTCTCTAGTCGTCGGTGGCATCGGCATCGCGAATATTATGCTGGTGTCCGTGATGGAACGGACGCGGGAAATCGGCTTGCGGAAAGCCGTCGGAGCAACTAGCGGCGCAATTCTAAATCAATTTTTGATGGAATCGATCGTGATTTCTAGTATCGGTGGTGGAATCGGGATCGCATTTGGTGTCGCTCTCGCTTTCGCCGCCGCTACGATCTTTAAATTTCCCTTTGTGGTGTCTTTATTGTCAGTGGTGGTGGGTTTTGTCCTTTCGCTGATTGTGGGTGTGTTGGCGGGTGGTATTCCTGCTCGTAATGCGGCAAAACTAGACCCGATCTTGGCACTACGTGGGGATTAAATAACGATGTCAGTTAGGCAGGTTAGTCAGTTAGTCAGCGGTTGAAACCGCCGCTAGTGGTGCAAAGTCCGCCTACGCGGACTTAATTTCTTACTTAGTCCGCGTTGGCGGACTTTGCATTCCGAGCCACGATTTCAATCGTTGGCATTTATCGTTGGCATTTAATAACTATGGCAAGCATGATTTCGCTCGAAGATATTACTAAAACCTATCATTTGGAATCAATCGAAGTCCCAGTTCTCAAACTGATTAATTTGTCGATCGAGCAAGGCGAATATGTCGCGATTATGGGAGCATCAGGTTCGGGAAAATCGACCCTAATGAATATTATCGGTTGTCTCGATCGACCTAGCAGTGGGCAATATTTCTTAGCAGGGCAAGATCTGACGACGCTTGATGATGATGAACTTGCAGATATTCGCAATCAGTATATTGGGTTTGTATTTCAGCAGTTCAATCTATTACCACGGCTCACATCTTTGGCAAATGTGATGTTACCAATGATTTATGCTGATGTCGATAAGTCGCAACGAGTCGAACAAGCGACAGAAGCTTTAGTCCAAGTCGGTTTGAGCGATCGGATCCAAAACCGTCCCAATCAACTTTCTGGCGGACAACAGCAGCGGGTGGCGATCGCCCGTGCTTTAGTCAATCATCCCGCTCTAGTCCTCGCCGATGAACCGACTGGCGCGTTGGATTCCACCACTTCTGAGGAGATTATGAATCTGCTGACAGAGTTAAATCAACAAGGTACGACGATCGCGATCGTTACTCATGATGCTAGTGTCGCCGCTAGAACAAAGCGGATAATTCGGATGGTGGATGGGGTAATTGTTGAGTCGAACTAACCTCGACCGCGATTAGGTTTACAGTCTACAAATCCGATCGATTCACTATCCAAATAACCAGCTAAAGCCATCTCTATCAACGCCTCAACTGGATAGTTAATTTCAGCCGCTCGTTGGCGTAGCCTCGGCTTTGCCGAATCGATAAATGCCGTTCTAATCCGCTCTGGCAAATTTGCCAGGATTGCTTGAGCCGCGTTAGGTGTTAGTTGTTCTAAAGTCTGCGATTGCATAGCTTAACGCTCCATCGGAATTTTAACGTTATATGGCGGCTCGGTTGCTCTAAGCAGAATTGCTTCTAGTTCTAATAATAACGCTGAATTCCCCCATAGATCGAGTGTTTATGTCTGTTCCTATCAGTTCGTTGGCGTAGCCTACCGGAGGTAATCGATAGCTAAAAACTCGCTATATTGAGAGATAAAATCTCTCGATCGCTACTGATACAATAGAAGAAAATATAGATATAAATTTTTATCATGCAATTTAAAAAACTTGCGATCGCTTTACCACTAGTTTTAGTTAGTCTGCTGGCTCAAGAAGTCAACGCTCAGGTCAAGCAAAATCGTTTGCGAAATACATTGACAGGATCGGGTTATTGTTTAGATATTATCAATGATGGGGATAATAACAAACTGACTATGGCTAGATGTGCTAATGTTTCTGGACAACGTTGGAGCTTAACAGCTAGTGAGAAAAATCCTCAAGCTTATCGGTTGCAGACTCCATTTACAGGTACTGACAATTGTTTAGCGACGATCGATGATGGTAACAATAATCGACTCACGATCGCTCGATGTAGCGATGCTCCCGGACAACTTTGGAGCATTACACCTAGTAATGCAAATCCTGGTTCCTCTGGCTATTCTAATTTGCGGAATGAGCTTACAGGCGCGGATAAGTGTTTGAAAATAATTAATGATGGTCGAAATAATAAACTGACGATGGCTACATGTAGTAACGTCGCCGGACAAAGCTGGAGAATTACCAAAACTCCTTAATTAGTGCATTGACATAGCCTCTCCTCAGAGGCTATGTCAAGAATATATTTAAGGTAGGCAAGAATAATTATGTTGCTATCATATTGACCTTTTACAATTTTTCTCACAAGTTCCTCATCTTGTTTCGATATTGTGAGAGATAGTAAATTTTCTAATGAATCACGAGGATAAAATTTATGAAATGGCAACAATTAATCCTAGTTTTTATAGCCACTATCTGCTTGATTTTCGCGGGAAAGGCTTTGGCACAGACGGACGTTAATATTAACAATACCAACCTGATTCGCTTTGGTGGCGGCGTGACTGTAGCAGAGAACCAAACTGTCGAAAATGCTAGTGCTTTTGGTGGGAGTGTGACGGTATTACCTAATGCCAGAGTTTTAGATACAGCTATTGCTTTTGGCGGCGATGTCATCCTCAAAAAAGGCTCGCGGGTAGATGGTGATGCCTACTCCTTTGGCGGCAAAATCGTTCAGGAACCAGGCGCGATTATTAGTGGCGAACGTGCGACATTTAGCGACAGACACGGGATGATGTCTGACTCTTATGGGAGGCGCAGTTTCTTTCCTTGGTATTTCTTCAATGCTATTTTCAGAATCAGTGCCGCTGTAGTAGCAGGGATTCTCGGACTGATTATCTTGCAAACCAATCCGCAGTTTTTACCGAATTTGGCTACAAAGTTGCGTCAATATCCTGGGTTGGCAGCTCTGTGGGGGATTGGAGCGATTTTATCAATTATTTTTGCCACTGTGTTGCTGGCAATTACGTTAATTGGCATTCCCTTGATTCCAATCCTGAGTTTGAGTGCGGTTGTAACTTCGTTAGTCGGTTCGCTGGGTGTAGCTCTGTTTGTCGGTCAACACATCGATAGAAATAGTCAGCAGTCAGTATTCAAGCAGTTCTTAATTGGTTTGGCGATCTTGACAGTTCTGACATTGATTCCGTTTTTGGGAGGCTTAGTAGTGTTCCTGATTAATCTATTCGGCTTGGGTGTCATCTTGCTCTGGAAATTCGGTAAAGACCAACCTCAAATGGCGGCTTAGATACGCTAGATCCCCACTAACTACTACAAAATCTAGAAAAACCACTATGATTACTCATAAAACCAAAGAAGTTTCACTCGATGAACTATGGGAATCAGCCTCCATCAGCGATTGCGCTTCACGCACGCTAGGCGATCGAATATTTAACCCCGAATCCCTTGCAAATCTACCTGAAACTGCTCGGCGATATCTAGAACATGCAATTGCACCTGAAACAAAGCTTGCTGCTGCGGTGCGCTTGAAAATGCACGGTGAAATTAAATTGAAAAAGTGGATTCCCTTCACAGCCGAGCAAGTCATTTGCTTGGAGCATGGACTGATTTGGAGTGCTACAGCATGGATGAATGGCTTCTTGCCCATTATCGGATCGGATCGCGTCATCGACGGCAGCGGTGCGATGCAGTGGAAAATATTAGGATTGTTTCCTGTGATGACGGCGGATGGTAACGATATTACGCGGTCTGCTATCGGTCGCCTCCAAGCAGAGTCAATGTGGCTACCGTCGGTGTTATGTGACAATGAGGTTTCATGGACAAGCTCATCGTCATTGGAGCTAGACTCCAATTTGCATTCCAGTTTTGTCGTGCAAGGCGACAGAGCCGAACTAGACTTTACCATAGATCGATCGGGTCGTCTCAAAACCTTCAAGTTGCCACGCTGGGGCAATCCAGATGGTGCTGAGTTTCGTGAGATGGACTTCGGTGGAATTGTAGAGGAAGAGGGGACATTTTGCGGCTACACCATTCCAACCCGTCTAAGGGTTGGCTGGTACTTTGGCACCGAGCGGTTTGAGTCGGAGGGCGAATTCTTCCGCTGCACGATCGATGATGCAATCTATCGGTAGTGGAAGATTCAAGCACTAATTAGGGAAAATAGATTGAAAAAACTCTTTGTCAATAAACATGCTGTCAAATTATCTTTATTATTCATAACAGCAGTTGCTTTGAGCATTGGGGTGGGAAGTAATCATATTGTTCTTCAGCATGAAAAATCATCAGTTCCAGTTACAACTTCCGCAACTATTCCTAATGATTCAGCCCAACAAATTCAACCGCAAGTTTATTGGTTACGATCGGAGCGATCTAAACTAACTCTAGTTGCCAAATCATTACCATCGAATACACCAAGTTCTAGTTCCCCACAGCAAGGATTAACAATCGCTATGCAACAGTTACTAACAGCTCAACCCCGTGATGATTTGACTAGTACGATTCCCAAAGGTACTAAACTTTTGAGTTTGCAAGTTTGCGCTGATGGGGTACATGTCGATCTATCGCCAGAATTTCGTTCTGGTGGTGGTAGCACCTCGATGATTTATCGAGTCGCACAGGTGATTTATACGGCTAGCAGTCTCGATCCTAACGCTAAAGTTTTTATCTCTGTCGGTGGACGATCGATCGACCAGAATCATCCTCTAGGCGGTGAAGGATTAATCTTGCAGCAACCGACTACTCGATCTCAATTTGCTGCTGACTTTCTCTGATTTTTAAACATAACCAACAACAAAGAATTAATAACATGAACGTACCAAATGATAACTTCCAGGAAAATGTCGAAACAATCCAGTCTGAATTAGTAACGGGAGAACATGAAGCGAAAACAGCAGAAAAGATTGGCGTAGAAGAATTTAGTATTCATGGTGATGCCTTGGGTGCCAAAATCAAAGAACTCATTCATCAAGGCAACATTCGGCGGATTATTCTCAAGAATGAAGAGGGGCATATATTAATTGAAATTCCTTTAACTGTTGGCGTGGTGGGTGGTGCCATCAGTGCGGCTTTCTTCCCCATTCTGGCTGCTGTGGGATCGATTGGGGCGATGGTCGCTCATCTGACGATCGTGGTGGAAAAACGATCGTAATCTAGCTTGCTAAATCTGGGTATGATTTATTTTTTAATCAACGCCCATAATCTTACGATCGAACGCAAAGACAGCACTATTCGGCTCGTCCTAGCGATCGTCGTTCCGTGATGCCAAGGGCAAGGCTCCGCCAACGAACTCTAAACCTACCTCTATTGACCGATCTGTTTCTCAGCAATCATCAATATATTTATAGTATAAAAACATTATAAGGATCGACATAATAAGGAAAAATATTTTTTCTTTATTACGATTGATAATAAATTAGATTTTAAACAATAAAATACTGGTGAAGATCGACGAAATCTGTGCTAATACTCTAGATTTCTTGGGGCAGGCTTGGTGGGTCGAAGTTTTGACAACTCAGCCCCGATGTACTTACTACTTTGGCCCCTTTGGTGGTGTAGAGTCAGCGAATCTAGCGGTGTCTGGCTATGTCGAAGATCTCGAAAGCGAATCTGCTCAAGGAATTAAAACCCAGGTGAAACGTTGTCATCCAGCTCGACTGACTATCGAACACGATCTGGAGGACTAAAGATCGATGTCGAGCAGAGTGACTCTTTTTCATACCTAAACAATCGCTACGTTTCAAGTGGGTAAATCCCCTTAGAAAGCTACGGCGTATATACGAGTCGGATAAGCTTCGTTTTTAGATCTGAATCCCCCAAACCCCCTTAAAAAGCGACCCAAATCACGCGGAGGTTCCCGACCCATGTGTTTGGGTCAAGACAGCGGATGCGTTCCGCGCGGGTTCCCCGCGCAAGGAAACGCACCAAGCAGCTTGCTCAGATCCGGTTCCCCCTGCTTGGTGCGCTAATCCGTCGGGTTTCCCGACGAACGCGCATCCGCTTTTTAAGGGGGCTAGGGGGATTTTCTAGGGTTTGCGAATGCTATCTTATATTTCAAACAACCTTTAAGATCCCGTTAATATATATTAGCTTTTACTAGATTTGGTATGGCTAAAATACCTCTATAGCAAGCATCTCAATCAAATTGCCACTTTCGTCTTAACCGTTGGCGGACAGCCAGATCCCCTGAAGAATCGACCAAATTTTATAAGTCTATTTCCAGATAAAAGTCGAGCGGCTTGCTAGGTCTAGAGTGTTATAATTAGTTATGGCAGTTACTAATTCAGACCTTCAAAGTTTTAATTCCATCGGTTTAAAATCTCCATCGGTTCATGTCTTAACGGAGATCCAATCTCATGGCATATTGCTAGTTTTACAAGAGCCAGATTTAAAGATTTTACAAGTTAGTAATAATACGATCGGTGCATTTGAAGTCTCCCCAAGTCTCGTCATCGGACAGCCATTAGAAAAGTTTTTAGATGTCTTTCAGGTCGAGCAATTTCGAGCGGCATTAGCAGACCAAAGTTTCGATCGTACAAATTACACGAAAGTATGGGTAACAAAATCTAAGGATAATTACCGGATCTTTGATGCTGTTTTTCATCGGAGTCCTGATGGCTATCTAATTCTAGAATTGGAACCAACCCAAAAAGACGAACATATTCCTTTTCAAAGTTTTTATCATTTAGCTAAAGCCTCAATTCTGCAAGGGAGATCGGCTAATAGTCAATTGACTGCAACTGCCGATTTAGCTGCTTTCGGTCGAATTATGGTAACAGAAGTGCGGAAGCTGACTGGATTCGATCGAGTCATGCTCTACAAATTCGATCGGGATGGGCATGGTGAAGTCATCGCTGAGGCTCGAGTAGTCGAAATGGACTCTTATCTGGCTCTGCATTTCCCAGAGTCA
>NZ_JANMZA010000309.1:0-3758 GCF_031382685.1 Chamaesiphon sp. OTE_8_metabat_110
GGACTCTCCGATCCGGTTCCCCCAGAATTGGGGGCTAGGGGGCTTTTACCATCAGCAATATCCTCTAACCTAACTAAATGCTCGTCCAACCACGCTTGATAAGGATGTGCGCTAGTAATCTCATGCTTGATTTCTTCATCGCTCACAATCCGCCCAGCGACGGTATCCACCATGAACATCTTCCCTGGCTCCAACCGTCCCTTCGCCACCACTTTTTCTGGCGGAATCGTCAGCACACCCGCTTCCGATGCCATAATCACCAGATCGTCAGTCGTCACATAATAACGTCCTGGGCGCAGACCATTCCGATCGAGTACCGCCCCGATCGAGTTACCATCAGTAAAAGCGATCGAAGCTGGGCCATCCCACGGCTCCATCAAGCAAGAATGGTATTCATAAAACGCCTTCTTCTCGGCACTCATCGACTCATGTGCCGTCCAAGGTTCGGGCACCATCATCATCATCGCATGGGGCAAACTCCGACCGGAAAGAGTCAATAATTCCAGGGCATTATCAAAGATCGTCGAGTCACTACCATCGACATTAATCGCAGGTTTAATCTTATTAATATCATCGCCGAATAAATCCGACGCAAACAACGACTGTCGCGCCGTCATCCAGTTGATATTGCCGCGCATGGTATTGATTTCACCATTGTGGGCGATGTAGCGATAAGGATGCGCCCGCTCCCAACTGGGGAAAGTATTGGTACTAAACCGCGAATGCACCAACGCCAACGCGCTCTCCATATCCGGATCTTGGAGTTCAGGGAAATATTGCCCCACCTGCACGGGCATCAACATCCCCTTATACACGAGCGTCCGCGCCGATATACTCGCCACATACCAATGCACATCGACATTCGCCGCCCTAATTGCTGTATGCGCCAGCTTGCGAATCACAAACAACTTCCGCTCGAACGCTAATTCATCAGCTAATTCGGGCGATTTAGCAATAAATACCTGCTGCATAAACGGCTCACTCGATTTCGCCGTCTCACCCAAGGAACTATTATCCGTTGGCACATCCCGCCAACCCAATACCTTCAAGCCCTCCGCCGCCAAAACTTCCGCGAATATCTGGCGACTCTTCGATCGAGTCGCAGCATCTGGCGATCCATACACGGCCCCGACTCCATACTGTCCCGCTGCGGGTAATTCAATCCCTTCAGCCGCCGCCACCTTCTTCATAAACTTATGGGGCACCTGCATCAAAATCCCCGCCCCATCCCCTGTATTTGTCTCGCAACCGCACGCGCCACGGTGATCGAGATTCACCAATATTGTCAGTGCTTGCGCCACAATCTCATGCGACTTCGCCCCTTTCATCTGCGCGATAAAACCGATACCGCAAGCATCATGCTCAAACTGCGGATCGTATAAACCTTGTTTGACTGGGTGACTAGTGTTCATGGATTGAGGATGTAGGAACGATCGATCGGGCTGGGGAGTAGAATGCACAATTAAGGCTGATTCTAGAGCCTACTATTTTCTAACGCATTTTCGCGGTTAGGGTAGCTACTGATACAAATATTTAACCTCAGATGCTCTGTCAGGAGAAGCTGAGTTGAGTTTATTGGGTTCCATTCTTCAACCCAACGTACAGATATTTGCTAATTTATAATTAAGATAGCAGGATCGATATAGTCAATATTTAAATTAAAGGAATATTTATTATGACTGAATGGACAGAGAGCATTAAACAGATTTGGATAAATAGAAAACAGGAGGAACATAGAGCATATCGAGAAGGTAGATTAGCTCAAAAAGTCCAGTCATTACCAGGATATCAATCGCTAAATCTTAGGAATGCAGAAACTAGAATTGGTATCCATCAGAGTATTCTTGATGCGCATGATTTCTACCGCCTGAAGGTTGAAGCTGAAGATTATGGATCTGTATTTGTATTCAAAGAAATTATTCAAAATCGTGACGTATTTGTTGTTGAGGTCGGTACTGAAGGTAGCCGTGGTTGGATTGAGTTATTCGATGAATATGGTCAAAGCCTTGGATCTGCCATAACAGCAGCGGAACGTCTTGCTTGGAGAGATATAGATATAATTCGTGCGTCATACACTCAAAATAGTAAGCTACCAGCAGAATTAACCACTAGACGCACAAGAAACGACTGTTTCAGTAGTGAGCAAGAAACTAAGATTTCTACTTGCTTTGATAAATGGAAGAAAATTTGCTTTTCGACTGAAATTATTGATAATGGCATTGCTGCCGAAGCTATTAAAGCCGCCTATCACATATCTGGAATTACTGTAGAACCAGAAATCCATTTTATTAATAGTCCATATGCAGCATTAGCCTCAATAATTGGCGAAGTTGCAAACGATATGAAACTCTCTACAGATCGACTGATGGAAAGCGGTGAGCAGATCGCTATAAAACTAGAAAGTAGTTTTAATTCACAGCAGAGTGCCAAAATTTTACAAAATTTGGTTAGCCATCTGGAAGAGCAAGTTTACGCTCAGATAGATACTCAGTTGAAAAAAGATTTGTTTATAGCGTTGTATGATTCTCTATGGGTAGAACAATCTGATTTAGTAATAAAAATATTAGAAAGCCACATTACAAAAGAAATATGGAATGGATCGAAAGAGAATGGATCGTGGGCTTATATTTTTCGGATTGTAAGAAAACAGCTTCGTCGATCTATTATTCGTCATGAATATTTGTGTATGCAAGCAGCATCCCTTGAAGCTTATATTTCAGTATTGGGTTATGACTGCGATCTGAATCGATTATCAATACTTGAATCACTGGCATCTTCCTGTGGATGGATAATTCCAACTGAAAAATCTTTGACAGTCTGTGGTCGTCCAATTAAGTTTTCATTCGATTTAGAAGGAAACCTACACGCAGATGAAAGTGCCGCAATGAAATTTGCTGATGGTTTTAGCGTGTATTCTGAGCATGGAAATATTCAGCGAATTATCAATAACGAAATCTAACCCCGATCGATCGGTATTGAGGAGTATTTTTATATCCTGTTGGGATAATCGATCGATTACTTACTTCGAGAAACCTAACGATTTCAGTGTTTGAGGTTCGATCGATCGATATTGAGGAGCATCTTTGTATTCTGTTGGAATGATCGATCGATTACCTACTTCGAGAAACCTGACAATTTTAGTGTTTGAGGTTCGATCGATCGGTATTGAGGAGTATCTTTGTATCCTGTTGGGATTATCGATCGATCGACTAATTTGAAGCCAGACGAGTTTGTCCCAATTCTTCGCGTAACACTCGTCTCAAAGTTGATTCTAGAGGCTCATGCTGCTTGTGAATATGGGTTCGCAATGCTTCATTCAGTAATGTTTGATAGTTACCTCCTCCTGCTTGATGAACTTGTTCCCGGAACCAGTCTAAAACATCATCATCAATCCGAATTGTAATCCGCGTTTTTCCCGCACCAATCGGATCGATAGCACCTCGTTTCCCTTGGCTAAAATCATATTCTACTTCTACAGAATCGTGTTCTACTTCCATGATTTATCCCTCTTCATACTGTCTTCGTTCTTGACGGGTCGCCGCTCTAGCCGAAATCAACCTAATTTCCCGATCGCGCCAGGTATATACCACCACAAGTATTCGACCTAGAGCATCTAGCCCAATGGTAATAAATCGCTCCTCATCGAATCGTTCATCTAATGTTGTGACTGCGAGATCGTCTGAAAACACAGAAACTGCATCGGCAAAATCAATCCCGTGCTTATTGAGGTTTGTTGCTGCTTTGTTTTTGTCCCATTG
>NZ_JANMZA010000312.1:0-6360 GCF_031382685.1 Chamaesiphon sp. OTE_8_metabat_110
TTTTTGGGTGCATATCTCAGTGGTGCGGATTTGACTGGTGCTAATCTTCAAAATAGTCGTTTGAGTGGTGCGACTTTACAACGAGCATTTCTCACTGGTGCATCTCTTCGTAATGCCAGATTGAATGGGGTAAATTTGGCAGGTGTAGATTTTCGTGCGGCTGATTTGAGTGGGGTAGAAATGGAAAATTTAGAGAGTATTGCGGGGGCAGATTTTACTCAGGTGCAAGGATTGAGCGATCGTCTGCGACATGTGTTGCTGAGTCGATCTGGGGCGGAGTTAGATACATGGAATGTTTTTACTCGGCGGACGACTAGACAGAGCTTGTCTATAGAATAAATAATCATATGGCGTTGCTGAATTGATGTATGAAGCATAGATTTGGCCCTCACCCCCAACCCCTCTCCCAAGCTTGGGAGAGGGGAGCCAGAGCCGGAGGCGATGGCGGGACTGAAGAGCAAATCATACCTTAAATCAGCAACGCCCAACAGTCAAACGGCCAAATCCCTCTACTCCCCACTACTACTCATGGAAATTATTCAGATTCCCGTCCTCTCAGACAACTATATCTTCTTGATGCTCGATCGAGAGCAGAAAATTGCCGCAGTCGTCGATCCTGCCGAAGCAGCACCAGTACTCGCCGAACTCCATCGCCAGCAAGTCGAACTAGTGGCGATCTTTAATACCCATCATCATGGCGATCATGTCGGTGGTAATAAAGAATTAATCGCCGCCTACCCCAATCTGCGCGTCTATGGCGGTGCCGAAGATCGCGGACGTATCCCCGGACAACAAGTACACCTAGTCGATGGCGATCGCGTGGAATTTGGCGAGCGAGTTGGTGAAGTATTTTTCATCCCCGGACATACCCGCGCCCACATTGCTTATTATTTCCCGTCTGTCGAGAACGATGTTCCGGGCGAGCTATTTTGTGGCGATACGATTTTTGCTGGCGGCTGTGGACGACTATTTGAAGGAACTCCCGCTCAAATGGTCGGTTCGATAACTAAATTGCGTCAATTGCCCGACAATACCCGGATTTGGTGCGCTCACGAGTACACCTTGAGCAACCTCAAATTTGCCGTCACCGTCGACCCTGATAACCAAGAACTTCAGCAGCGCTTAGTTAGTGTCACCGCCGAACGCGAGCGGCTCATCCCCACAGTACCCACCAATCTCGGCTTAGAAAAACGCACCAATCCCTTTCTCCGTTGGGATACAGCCGCCCTCCAAGCTAGTGTCGGCAGTCATGACGCGATCGAAACCTTTGCTCGCATTCGCGGTCGCAAAGACCAATTTTAGTACCATCGATTAACGATCGGCGGTTATCAGCTAAGATGAAGGACATTTGATGTGTGTTGAGGTAAGGTAGATGAAATTTGGAGTACGGCAACGTGGGTACGTTCTAGTCGCGATCGCCGCTAGTTTGATGACAGTAGGCTGCACCGATAGCAAGATATCTCAGTGCGCAAACACGATTAAAGTTGTCAATCAGGCAGTAATCGACACTAAAAATATTAGCGAATCTGGCACCAAAGGCGACCTGCAAACCATTGCCAAACTAGTCGAAATTTTCGATCGTTCCGCCAAAGATTTAGAAGGGGTAAATGTTGAAAACGAACAACTCAAGACATATAAAAGTCAGTTCTTAACGATGTATAAAGGAGCAAACGAGATTGGTAAACAACTGATTGTGAGTATTCAAGAGAAAAAATCTACTAAGGTCAATGAAGGGTTGAGAAAATACACCAGTATTGTCAGTCCCGAACGCGATCTCGTCACAGGCTTGAATCAATATTGTCAGAAATCCGAAAAATAGTAGACAGCAGTTAAATTTAAGTAGATGTATGGTGGGCAGTGCCCACCATCTGGGTTTCAGACTTTACCAATCCAATAAATACTTGCCCTGACCTAAGTAGTTAAACGTAGGGTGGGCAGTGCCCACCATCTAGGTTTCAGACTTTACCAATCCAATAAATATTTGCCCTGACCTAAGTAGGTAAGCGCAATTTTTCAGAACATAGACTACGTCTGAAATCTAATTGGTGGGCACTGCCCACCCTACTGGGACGACTTTTACCCACAGTTTTAGTCGTGTCGTCCCACTACAAGATATCTTTACTGAAACCTAGATGGTGGGCAGTGCCCACCCTGCGAATATCTACAGAATATCTTTACGCAGCATTGAATCCAGGTAATAATTTTAAGAATTTAGCTTAATTAATGCTGGTAATTGCGATCGCGAATATCTATTTTTCATGTTTGACTTCGACAATCATGTGTACATTGCCGCGCGGTGAAAAATCAGCTCTCACCGTAATTTGATGCGGATCGGCAATTGCCACAAAATCATCTAAGATTTGATTGGTAACTTCCTCATGGGAAATATAGCGATCGCGATAACTATTGATATATAGTTTCAATGCCTTGAGTTCGACAACTTTTTGGTCGGGTACATAGATAATGCCGATCGTTGCAAAATCAGGATAACCAGAAAAAGGACATTTACAAGTAAACTCTGGCAAACTAATATCGACATTGTAGCGTCTACCCATCCGGGGATTGGGGAACGTAATCAGTTCACCATTGATAATTTCCCGTTCCCCGTATTTCATTTCGCTGGGGGTGGTGAGTGATTCTGGATGCGCCTGAGTCATGATAATCGAGATCGGTTAATTATTGATGAACACTGCCCTTACCTCTGACTTTCAGAGCAAGATCGTACTTTGACAACAGGTAATCTACCCCGCGACAGATTAACGATAGAGGGCTAGTATAACTGAGTCAGCCTAACTAGTTTAAATCGTTTTCACCTTCCCAGTCAGTACAGGTATCGCTATTACAACCGTAAGGATAAATCCCGCAAACTAGCAGGTTGCCACCGTAGACAGAACCATTATAGTTGATACAACCCACACACGCCGGATGAACTGCTGGATCGGGCATCGGTCTGGTAGGGAAGGGCATGTCCCAGTTAATCGATGCGGATTCTTCAAAATCTAATTCTAAGTCTTGCCAGATTTCGGTCAGCACGGCTGTAAGTTCGTCCCATTGCAAAGTAAGGATTTCCTGAGCCTCAGTAGTAACTTCTTCAACAAATTCCGTGAGTTCGCGACCAATCTCATCAAACAGCACGGTTACATCTTTCAACATGGCGGCGATTTCGTTTTGCCATTCTTCCATAGCGAACACCTAGTAATTGTTGCGCGATCTAGATCTAGATTGTACTATTTTCTCCACAGGAGATCTGCTCACAAGTCTTGACATTTAGATAGAGTCGATCCTAAAGCTCAATTTTAGCATTCCCCGCGATCGAGATCTTTTTGCTATCTCACCAATATTTTCTGTACCAGTTGCGACAATTATTGCTGTTTGGAGCGAGTTCGATCGGGATTGGGTATGCTTGTTACTCATACCAAATACGGCTTGTAAAACCCACTAACCTCGCCCTCACCCCCAACCCCTCTCCCAAGCTTGGGAGAAGGGGAGCCAGAGCCGGAGGCGATGGCGGGGTGAGGGCACAAGGGATTTCGATCGCCAAAAAAGTCTTTGTAGAGCGGATTTGATATAACCGATCGATACGAGCAGATCCGGTGTTTCGGAAGATGGACATATTAAAAACGCACCGAGGAGCTTACCTTAGTGCATTTTCATTTTGCTAAATCTTGCTGATAAAGCAACAATTATTTCGTGCGATAATCTGGGTCTACCCAGCAACGCGGCAGGGGTTCGCCCGATGCAAATGCTAAATCCTGCTTAGCAAATGCTTCGGGATCTTGTTCTTCTTGACCTTCTTGAGTTTGTCCTTCGACCTCATTTCTGAGGGGATTAAACAGGTTGTCAAGATCGGTAATTTCAATGGTAGATGCAGAAACTTTGTTGTATAAAAACATATTGACCTCGGGTACGATCGATCCGTAATTTAATGTGAATTCTAGGTTCAAAGATAATCAAAACTATCTCGCTCATTCTTTATGAGCCTGTGAATACCGCTCAATAGTCGGCAAGAACAAGCATTTTTAGCGACTAATTCGATCGCTGTAAATGGTGTTCAAAACTCCGATCTGGTAGCATTAACTGGGGAGCTAAGCTGACCCTACTCGCCGCGTGGGGACGACGTTTAGCGATACCAGTGTGGCGACGATCGAGGCCAGCTCGGTGTCGGCGTAAATCCATAATGGCTGTCTGGATATCGATCGGTTGCCAGCGACTGAGCCAGATGTGATGTTGACGCTGGATAACTTGCTCGAATAGTCCGCCAAAGGTGGGGTGTCGTACTAATTCATCCAGCAGCCAATCGTTACTAACCGCTAATTTGTGGGCTAATAGGGCGATTTCTGGAGTAGGTACATGTGGGTAAACATAACCATAAGCTACTTTTTGCCACAAGCATCGCAGCTTCCGGCGCGATTGAAATCTGGAGATCGTCGCAGCGGCTGGTTCGACTTTGAAGGTGCTATCGATCGACATATCCGTCCATTTCCGCAATTGATTGGCTAGTCCCACTGGAGAGCGCCCAGAGACTCTAGCAGAAGTAGTTACCTGTACTAAGGGACTATGGCGGAAGCGGGCATTGACACGGAGTAGCGACTGGTAAAATGCTTCATCTTCTGGGGTGCGGACGGGTGGAATGCCGCCTGCTTTGGCATACATTTCGGCTGTTACCGCCAGACTCGCGCCGTAGTGCTGGTAGTGACGCGGTAAGGGATCGTAAGGATCGGGATCGAGATAATGCTCCATCTCGGCAACTAGCGATCGATAACCCACCTCTTGCAAGAAGCAAGTTTTCGCCTGTGGCGGCAGGGCTTGACGACTCTGGCGATCGGTAATAATTCGCCCGCCGACAGCATCGACACCGCCCGCGATCTCCTGAATGGTGGCAGCAATCCAGGTTGCCGCCACTTGAGTATCCCCATCTGTTGAAGCAATAATTCCCTGTCTTTTGCCCAAACTCATCAGGCGGCGATAGGCTTCATCCATCAGCAGTTTGCGCACGTAACCGATATAGGCACGCTCTGGGGGCAAAGTCACCTCAGCGACATGTAAAGCTAACCGGGGATGCCGTTTGGCAAACTGACGGGCGATTTGGGCCGACTCATCAGTGCAGTTATTAGCTAAGACAATGATTTCATAGCTGAGGGGGTCGAGCGGTTGCCCGTTCAGGCAAGTCTGATTGGCAAGGGCGCTCAGGGTTTGGACGAGCGTCTGGGCTTCATCCTTGACGGGTACGATGACGCTCACTTCACACTGCGATCGGGGCGGCACGGCGAGCGACCATTTTTGGGAATTTCTAGCTCCAACAGATTCAATTATCATCTTGTTTTGCAAATATTCGGTGGCTTAGCTGGCTTTACGAATATTATTTTTGAGGTCGTTGGCTTTGGCTTTGGCTTCATCACCAATGTCATCGGCTGCGGACTTCACATCATCAGCGAAAGATTTAGTGTTTTCTTTGAGGTTTTGATAGCCTCTTTTGGTACCTTTAGCAACATCTTCAGCGGTTTCTTTCGCCGATCGATTTAATTGGTCGGCAGTTTCGCCAGCCCGATCGCGAATTCCTTTGTCATCTAATTGTTTGCCGAGTTGTTTGAAAGGATTAGTATCGCCTTTTTTGAGGTCTTCAGTTTTGTTGATGAGTCGATCGGCTTTAGCTTTGGCTTCAGCAGTGTTCTGTCTGGGATCGACATCGCTATAGTTATTCATGCCACCTTCAGCAGGGGCGATCGGCTTGTATAACTCGGTGATTTTGCCAGGTTGGGGATTTTCAACGCGGGTAGGATCTACTTTGGCTTTCATTTCTCCAGTGTTGTTACATGCAGTATTTGTGAACAATAATACAACTGCTAATAAACTTAGTACTGCTCTGGAAAGAATTCTAAAATTAACTGCTGGGATTTTTGTTTTAATTGTGTTGATTAATTCAGTCATTGGCGATACATTCCATCTTGATTACCACCCAATCATAGCGATTAAGCCGCCATAATCTAGAGCCTCTAAAGATAGACTACAAGATCGACCGAAAGATAGATTTGTCGCCAAATAAAAATAGGTAAGCACGATCGGTCGATCGCGCTTACCTATTTTTAGTAAAGTCTAAAATATGACTATCTAACGTGAGTTCGGGATAAGAAATGCCTGGAGACTGGAAGTCTCGGCTTGTGATGCAAAGTCCGCCTACGCGGACTAGTTAATCAGTCCGCGTAGGCGGACTTTGTGACACTAGCCCCGATTTTAATCGAGGGCGGTGCTGGAGCAAAGCCAATATCCTTATCCCGAACTGACGTTATCTAGCTTCGGTACCTTGGTTGGGCGTACCTTCAACGGCGGTAGTATCGACTGCTGGTGCTTCAGCACCTGCGC
>NZ_JANMZA010000315.1:0-6202 GCF_031382685.1 Chamaesiphon sp. OTE_8_metabat_110
CTGGGGTCGGGAGTAGACACCAAATCGGCATTATGATGAGAGAAATTGTAAAGTTTCGTAAGAAGATAACTTTAAAAATATGTCTCTTCCATTATTAGAATATTCCCCTTCGAGTCAGAATACTCGCGTCCGGGGCTATGAAGTGCCTGGGGACGAGCAGCCGCGTGTTTTCTCGACAGATAACTTACTATCCTCCGGCGAGATCGATATTCTCATTGGAGCTGCCTATCGCCAGATTTTCTTTCACGCGTTTGCTGCCGATCGCGAAAAGTTCCTAGAATCCCAGCTCCGCAGCGGTCAAATTACCGTGCGGGACTTCATTCGGGGCTTATGCTTATCCAATACTTTTACCAATAGTTTTTACAACCTCAATAACAACTATCGGTTCGTCACGCACTGCATCCAGAAGGTGCTAGGACGCGATGTGTACAACGATGCCGAAAAAATTGCTTGGTCGATCGTTATTGGCACTAAAGGTCGTGCTGGCTTCATTAACGACTTGCTCAACAGCGATGAATATCTCGAAAACTTCGGCGATAGCATCGTTCCCTTCCAACGTCGGCGAGTATTACCCTCCGGCGCAAGCGAGTTACCATTTAACATCCAATCGCCTCGCTACGATGCTTATTATCGCGGCAAACTCGGCTTCCCCAAAGCTTCTTGGCAAGCTGCTGTCCGTGGCTTCACTCCCCAAGAGAAAAAAGCCAAAGCAGGCGATCCCTCGCAGTATCTCGCAATGGCAAAAAGTTTGGGCAAGATCGGCAATCAGCCTCAAGCAATCTCACCTTACAACATTGATTACCAAAATCTAGTACCCCGTCGCTAGTTTAGCCATGTGAGTATTGACAAAGGGGGTTTCGATTTTGTTACTTTGCCTGTGGGTTGAGCGACTCGATCGAAAGCCTCTTTTGATTATCTATCCCTAACTCTCAGTTTCGACAGATGTCGGGTTTAGTAAAAATGCCGCCGAACGTTGTGCTGTTGCTGCCGATACCTGAATTGGAATCAGCTTTATCGAGCTATCTTGTAGTAACAAATCGCGAACTTTAAGATTGTCGCCACTATTAAATGTCGTCTCATAAAATACCTCGCGAATCCCAGCAGAAATAATAATTTTCAAGCAAGACAAACAAGGTTCTAACGTTACATAAATATTCGCCCCACCCGTCGAAATGCCGTGCTTAGCAGCTTGCGCGATCGCATTTGCCTCCGCATGTACCGATCGAGATGGCAAAATCTTACTCGCATTACACGCACTCAATTCGGGATAGCAAAAGCCCTGCGTCGTACAATGTACCGAACCCGATGGCGAACCATTATACCCAGTCGATAAAACTTGGCGATCTTTGACAATTACCGCACCTACTGGAAATGCTAAACAGGTAGATCTTGTAGCAGTTAATTTTGCCAACATCATGAAATATTCATCCCAAGTCGGACGCGAAGAAATATCGTACATGGGTTAGTGAATAGTGGATAGTGGATAGTGGATAGTAATTAATATTAGGGTGGGCATTGCCCACCAATTAGATTTAAGCTAATCACAATATGATAAATACTAGTATATTATCAGTGGCTTTGGCGTATATATTTGAAAAGTAAAAGGGTTTTTGCCAGCCATTGTATCGGAGAAACTATTAATAAAATGAGGTGGTAGATATGGCTCAAATTGTTTGTCGATCGATTCTGGATTGCGAGGAAAGAATGTATCGCAATCATAACTTTCATCCAAGCGAGAAAGATAGATAATATCGAGATTGACCAGATCTAGTACCTGTTGATATAGGTTGGCTCCACCACAGTAAAATACTTTAGTATCTGCTGCTAGTTCGATATCTTTACAATTAAGATCGTCAGTAAAAGTCAATTCTGCTGCTGAATATTTATCGGCAAATCGCGATCGATACTGCTCTGCTTGCGATGTGACGACGATATTTTGTCTGCCCTTTAATGGTGCTTTCTCTCGATCGAACATTCCATCAAAAGTCTTACGTCCCATCACGATCGTATTACCCATCGTCAGGTTCATAAATAGTTTCAGATCCGCTGGATAATGCCACGGCATATAACCATCCTTTCCGATACCACCATCTTTATCGATCGCTGCAATTAAAATTTTTTGTACCATAATAATTATTCCCTATTCCCTATTCCCTAAATAGCTACTGGTAATTTAATAAAGGCACCGTGTTGATAATTAACTAATTGAATCCGATCGATATCATCATAAGTCAAATCGAACATCGATCGATCGCCCAATTGACTCAAATCTAATTGCGGTAGATCGTAAGTCTCCCGACTAGCCTTCTTGTAAGGTTCGATATGATCTACATAGATATGTGCGTCAGTAATCGAGTGATAAAAATCTCCTGGTGCAAGCTCAACTTCTCGACAGATTAGTAATAATAGTAATGAATAGCAAGTTAAATTAAACGGATTGCCCACACAATGATCTGACGATCGCTGTTGGAGATGTAAATTTAGTTTACCACCTTGATAATTTAACGTAAAACTATGGTGACAAGGTGGTAACTTACTCACAGTCGCATTCGGTGGGTACCAAGCAGTAATATGCAGTCTACGCGATCGAGGATTGCGTTTTAATTCATCAATTGCCCATCTCAATTGATCGAAACATGGCAGAATTATATTTTGCTCTGCATCAATAACTAAATCGTGTCGATACTTACTGTCTGTGAGATTAACCAACGATTCACCATGGCACAAATAATTACTATCTTCGCGCCGAATCGGAGCCGCATAATCGGGAACTGGATAATATCGCCAGAACCTACCATAAGCAGTCTCTAAATTACCATCCGCATCGCTCCAAGCATCCCAAATTTTAGTATATTGCTGGAGATTGCGAATATGCGGTTCGCCAGAGAGATACCAAATCATTTCCGTCACCAAGCTCCGCCATTGAATCTTCTTGTGAGTCAAAATCGGGAAGGCTTCAGCCGTGACAGGTAGCCGATAGCTCAATCCGAATAACGAGACTGTATCGGTACCTGTGCGGTTAGTTTCTCTAGTACCCTCCGTGAGGATTCGATCGAGGATCTCTAAGTATGTCTTATCTACTATATTCATACACGAAGCTTGCGCGCCGCATAAGGGCGGTCGAGTGATTTGCCAAAGCCCATTATTATATCATTCGATCGACTCACGCGACCTTACCATTAGACGGTGGGATCGAACAGCACGAATGCCGATAACTGCGACTTTCCCCTGAAAACAAATTTTGAGTATTGACAAGTATAATTTCATACCTTATCTTTGACTCATACAGATGAATATCAATGCTTAGATGTTCGTCTCATGGGCACTATCTCCGATTCTCACGCTAGCGCATATCCAGTATTCTGGGTTAACGACTGTCTGAGGCTAAGATTTAGCCCAAGTAATCGCTGGTTCCGCATACTCGGTATGCGCTGGCGTGAGGCTTGGAGATAGTGCGTTTGAGACGGTTATGATTAAGTACAAGAGTAGAGAATTTGCTTATTTTAGCGAAGTTTCTATACTATTTTTGGTGTTTGTTTGTTAGTCCTCTCTAACAAATAGTTTCAATTATGACTCCTAATCGGAAACGATCGAATAAGAATATACTTCTCATAGAATTTGGCTCTAAATGCTGGTGGTGCGAGTGTACTTTACCATCGGATAAGTTAACTCTCGATCATCTCAAACCAAAAAGCAAAGGTGGTTCTGACTCGTTAGAAAATCTGCGATTAGCTTGCTTTCCTTGTAATAATTCTCGTGGTAATAGCCTCTATCCTCCTCAAAAAAATTGTAAATCCTGCTAGTTAAATTAACTTACATAACACAACTACTTATATCCCCGACTTCTTCAAGAAATTGGGGATCTGTGACCCATAATTTTTTAAAAATCAGATCGTGCATAAACTACTATTATTTAATGACGAAAAGCTACTGCGTCAGGCACTTACTCACCGCTCCTACGCTCACGAACACCCCGACGAAACTAGCGATAACGAACGGCTAGAATTTTTTGGAGATGCCATTCTCACATTTATCAGTGGCGAATATTTATATCAACGTCACCCTGAAATGGGAGAAGATGAAATGACGCGAAGACGTGCTGCACTTGTCGATGAAAAACAACTTGCCAAATTTGCTAATGAAGTTGGACTAGATTTCAGAATGCGATTAGGTGGTGGTTTAATTCGAGCTGGCGTTTATCAGAGTCCAAACTTGCTTAGTAGTACTTTCGAGGCTGTTATTGGAGCTTACTATTTAGATAAAGGCTGCAATATTGAGGCAATTCGTTCCTCAATCCATGAGTTATTTGATTCTGTCCCTCAAGGAACTAAGCTAAATCATTCCACTGTGGATCCAAAAAATAAATTTCAGACCTTTGTCCAGGCTAATGGTGCCACAACTCCGCCTAAATATATCACCGAAAAAAAAGGTGGTTCGGATCATAGCCCAGAATTTGTATCGAAGGTTTATGTCGGCGACAAATTATGCGGTGAGGGTAAAGGACGTAGTAAAAAAGATGCCGAGAAACAGGCTGCTGAAGCTGCGTTGGCGCAATTAAAAAAGGGAAGATAAATTTAATCTTTTAAACCCCTGTATGTCCGAATCCACCCTTGCGTTCACCTACCGTCGTCAACGCATCTACTACCCGCTCCTGCGCCACACACACCTCAAGAAACATCACCTGAGCGATGCGCGCGCCATGACTGAATAGATGTAAATCCCTACCGTGATTGACTAACCCAATCCCCACCCAGTCGGGATAGTGTTCGTCCACAATTCCTGGTGCGTTGATGACTGTAATCGAATTTTTGCACGCTAAGCCACTTCTGGGGCACACCAGCATGGTAGCAATCTTGTTGGGGTCATCCGTACTCAAACCCACCTTAAATCCCGCATTGACGATTTTTTGTTCGCCTGGAGCGAGGGTGAAAAATCGCAGTTGTGGTTCGTGTTGCTGCAATATCTCTAGCGTCAACGTTGCCGCGATTTGCTTGCCATTGATATACAGCGAACCTGTGGGATATCGATGCTGAAAGTCAGCCTGTATTGCTTTGACTGACTCCCACGCCTCGCCTGTAGGTGCGATTGGCAAATAAGCCTTCACATCCAGAGCGGCAGCACGATCCACCGCTCGTTGTGGTCTAAATTCTGGATCTGCGAGAACGTACTCAACTGAAATCACAAGGTTACTCTCCGATCGTTCTCAAACATTTTGCCACGATCTATTGCGCTAACTTAACTTTTTTTTACAAAAATATCGCTAATTTAGAAAATTAACTAATGTTTACAAATGTCCGATCGAACCAAGATTTAATTGCTGTTTCGATCGCTCATTATCGCCGATTAACGCCATTTGAGTCTACAGTTCGAGCTATCCGACTATCTGACTAGTCGCCTATGACCTTTACTCGCATCCAATCCACACGACTACGGGGAATAGTTGCAGATTATCTGCTCTCTGATTGCGTTTGAGTATTATTTGCTATTGTTGCTATTTAGTTACAAATTACCAGGCAGAGCCGACCCGCGCTGATTTTTAGCTGTAAAAGCTAGCTAAAATGCAAACAGCTCGATCGAGACATCTGCAATGAAAAATATTAAGCAAACTAAACACTCGATCGAATTGTAAATTTTCACCCATTTTCGGGAAAGTTAGCGGACAATGCTAGACGTAGCAAAAATTTTATAGATACTCACTCACATTTAACCAAAGTCAGCGTTCTAATTCCTAATTAGGAGAACCACTTACGACTTGTTTATCACACTACAAACTATTGGAGACTAGCAGATCGTGAAATTGGCAGTATATGGCAAAGGTGGGATTGGCAAATCCACCACTAGTTGCAACATCTCCGTCGCATTAGCAAAACGCGGCAAAAAAGTCTTACAAATCGGTTGCGACCCCAAGCACGATAGTACTTTCACGCTGACGGGTTTTTTGATTCCGACGATTATCGATACATTACAAGAAAAAGACTATCACTATGAAGATGTTTGGCCGGAAGATGTTATTTATAAAGGTTACGGCGGCGTAGATTGCGTCGAAGCTGGCGGGCCTCCTGCTGGTGCTGGTTGCGGTGGTTATGTAGTAGGAGAGACAGTTAAGCTGCTCAAAGAATTAAATGCTTTTGACGAGTACGACATTATTTTATTCGATGTACTTGGCGATGTGGTTTGTGGTGGTTTTGCTGCACCTCTAAAC
>NZ_JANMZA010000329.1:0-16929 GCF_031382685.1 Chamaesiphon sp. OTE_8_metabat_110
TGGATGACGGCGGGGATTATCAAAATGCTTGCCCCCATACAATAATGTGTAGGGTCGGGCATCATTCGATTCACTTTTGGAAATCATCCGCATCAATGCCCGAATGTGAGGATCGCCATCAGCCATCACCAATGGCAATGCTACGGAGTTTTCGTCAGGGATTTGTGGTTTCTCGATATTTAGATATTCGGAGATCTGCGGTGGCGATAGTCCGTCGCAACGGGAGATTAAACCGATCGACAGGAGAGAGTAGAGCACGATGTAGATCGTTCTCAAACGTTTGTGTTTACGCTTATCCATGCAGGATGGGGGCTAAAGTAGGCATCGTAACTAATGGCTATCTATAGCTACACACTGGCGAATAGATCTTCCCAACTTTTGGCGACTGCTGTGGGTTGACTGATGACTTCAATTACCTTATTTCGCGATCGAGCAGTGGTGAGTGACTCAACGCACACCTGAGCGACCTTTTGTCTAGGTATACTACCATCAAAGAGGGTATCCGCTCCCGACATCACCACCGGGTTAGGGTTATCTTCATTTTTGAGTCCGCCCGGACGGACGATCGTATAGTTGAGTCCACTAGTTTTGAGGTACTGTTCGGCTTGCTGTTTCCACCACAAGATCAACCAAAAAAGATTGAGTGGATGGAAAAATTTCGAGACGCACAGTGATGAGACAAACACAAACTGCTCGATATTATGAGATTTCGCGGCATTGACCAAATTTTTGGTGCCTTCAAAATCGACTTGATACGGGCCAGTTGGGTCTAGACTAGGTTTAGCCCCAGTGGCGCAGAGAATTACCGTACTATCTCCCAGCGCTGCGGTAATGCTTTCGAGATTGAGGACATCGCCAACAACTAATTCGACCTCCGCTGGTAGAATAGTTCGTGCCTTATCGAGATCTCGCACCATTGCCCGCACGGAAATCTCCCGTTTGACTAATTCCTGAACGATGCGTCGTCCAGTTTCTCCGGTCGCGCCTGCTACAAATGCTTTCATTAAGTTTTTGTTACAATTAGTTTTGAGGTTGAGCGGTCTTACTTCTTATGTTAGATATAGAAACAATTAAACGGGCGGTTGCCGTCAGTAAATTTAAGACTCAGCGGTTCGTCGGCGTTGGCGCATCTGCTCTAGCAGCCGCTAGCAACGAACATCGATAATCATCTAATTAGGCGATCGATCCGGCTTGGTAGCTTCAATCTCTTACACTGTCGGTGTAAAAGTGGATCTTTAAATTAACCTGCGATCTAAATTAATTTAAATCCTCCGGTTATGGCAAGCTACACCTTGTAAATAGATCTTAGAAGCCAGTGCATTTTTACCCACACCATCCAGTCAGCACATCAACAAAGATAACAGAGGCGATGCCAGTAACAACACTAGAGAAAAACACAGAAACACAGAGTTCGATCGCCATGAATCCTGAAGTAGAGCGGCAAGATCTGGTGTCAACAGCGGCAAAGCACCTCGAACCCTTCTGTTTTAGCTATCGCTTCACCGATGCGATGCTGATGGGAGCAGATGTCAAAACTGTGGGTAAATATCTCGACGCTCATCAAGGCTGGTTTACGCGTTGCGCTCAACCGATGCAAGTGAACGCGCTGGGCAAAAATGGTTACGATCTGACAATCGGGCGGTTTAGTTCATTCGGCTATGTCGTCGAGCCGAAGGTTGGCTTGGAGTTATTGCCCCAGGAGAGCGGTGTATATCACATCAAAACTGTCGAAATTCCCAATTATACTGCTCCTGGTTATGACGTGAATTTCAATGCCCAGATGCGCCTAGTAGACACGGTAGATGGCGATCGCCTGGGCACGAAGATCGATTGGGATCTCGACTTACGCGTGTTCATTCACTTTCCCAAGTTTATTTATAAGTTACCCACTGGCGTGATTCAAGGCACAGGCGACAAGCTATTAAAACAAATTGTCAACCGTGTGTCAAAACAGCTAACTCACAAAGTTCAACACGACTTTCATGGCAATTTGGGTTTGAAAATTCCCAAAGGTTAGATCGACTCACATCTGCTACCTATCCATAGCTTGCGTAGGGTGTGTTTCTGCGCCAGCAAAACGCACCGATCCTCGTTCGATCGAGCCTGGGCGGTGCGTTACCCTGACGGGATAACACACCCTACTTTGACTGGTGTTTGAGTGGATAGTGGATAGTGAATGGATTTTGGAACGATCCTTTAACTCCCAGTCCCCCCGTCTCCACCACCAAGACTAACCAGACTGACTCGCCCAGTGGTTAGCCACCTCTAGAGCAGCCGCTACTACCCGAAAATGCTCATCTTGCTGTAACTGGGCGATCGCGGCTGTTGTAGCGGGGTTTTTGAGCCGCTGGAGGGAGATAGCCGCCCGCCAGCGATTGCGCCAGAAGGGATCGTGACACAAGGTTAGCAATAACGCTAGTGCTGGTTCTTGCAGGGGCGAAGTCAATAGATGTCCTAATGCTAAGATGCCGACTTCTTTAACTGATTGAGTTTCATCGGCGATCGCGATTTCGGCAACAGTCAAAATTTCGGCATGGCGATCGGTATCGAGCAATAATGAGATGATACTTTGACGAATTAACCAACTGTCAGTATGCTCAAACAAACTTACCAGTAATGGAATCGCCCGATCGCCAAAATCAAAGATCGAATTTGCCGCTTCACCCGTGACATTCGGATCGCGATCGTTTTTCAGCACCCCAGCTAATAATTCAAACGATGGCTCCACCAGATGATTGCCCAAACCCATCACGGCAACTCGTCGCTGCATAAAGTCACTCGACGCTAATAGACGAGCCAGAATTGGCACGGCAATATCGGCAGATACTGTTGCTAGTGTGTCTAATGCCACTTTTTGCTTGTTCAAGGCGCGATCGCGCAAATCGCGTTCGATCTGCTCTAAATCCGGTAATTCGTCCCGATCGGGCATACAGTTGGTGAAATTTTGTGGGCTAGACTTAGATTTTACACTCAAATAGATTTGGGCGGATGTCTCGATCGATCTAGGTACCGAGTCTACTTAACTTCAATTATCCAGATCGATCGTGGTAATAGTATGCTAAAACTAGCAGTCTTGACGTGGGCGAACATCAAGGAAATGGCGATCGTCATAGCAATTCAATCGAATCCCCTACTTTGTAAGCAGCTCAGTGCGATCGCGATCGGCTAATTTCCAGACTTTACCATCCAATGCCATCTGTTCGATTAACGTAGCCAGACGCAGAGCTTTAAGCGCCTGTTCGCCACCGACAGATGGTTCGCTGCCGCACCTAACACAGTTGACAAAATGCTCCAATTCTGCATACAGAGGCTCGATATTTTTGACATAAACTTTCTCAATCAGTCCATCCTGGCGGTATAAGCCTTGATGATACTCATTGAGTAAATCGGCATTGTGACGGTGGATGGAGATTTCATTGCTGAGGAAGTTTGCTTCCGTCAAGGATTGGCGACAATGAGCCGCGATCGATCGGGTTTTACGATGGGTGACTTTACTAGCTGTTAGCGTCGCGACGACACCATTGGCAAAGCCGAGGGTAGCGGTTACATAGTCGAGATATTTGGACTCGGGGCAACGACTACCGCTAGCCGTCAAGCCGACAACTGGGGCACCAGCGAGTTCCATTAATAAGTCAATATCATGAATCATCAAGTCCAAGACGACGGAGACATCGTTTGCCCTATTTGAATAAGGACTCATCCGGTGTGCTTCGAGTGCTAAAACTTTCTCAGTTTTGAGGACTTGGCTGAGTTCTTGGAAAACGGGGTTAAAGCGTTCGATGTGTCCGACTTGCAGGATGCACTGCGACTCAGCCGCAGCATTGACTAAAGCTTCTGCTTCGGCGATCGTAGCGGCGATCGGTTTTTCGATCAGGACGTGGATGCCAGCTTCAAGACAAGCAATACCGACTTCATAGTGCAATCTCGTCGGGACGGCAATACAAACAGCATCGACTTGGGGGATCAGATCCCGATAGTCTTCATAAAATCTAGCTTTGTACTTACTCGCGGCTTCTAAACCATGCTCGACATTGACATCGGCGATGCCAACCAGTTTGACGTTTTTGAGTAGGCTCAACACTCGTGCATGGTGTTGTCCCATATTTCCGATCCCGATGAGTCCTACCTTCAGTGGCTGGGGCGATCCCGACTGAATTTCTGTGTCTAACTGTCTGGTTGACATGCTATTTTTCACTCTAAAATATACTCCTCCACCACTACGAATTTAGTTATCGGTCTTCACCTGCGCGATCGAGTTGAGCGCTGGACTTGACTCGATTTCGCGATCGCTGTCAATCATTGGCTACATTAACGATCCCATTAATCCCGATACTATCACAGCATCATGATTGTAAAGAACCAAAAAGTTTTATTTATGTTCCTAAACTGCATGTTTTAGGTAATAGGTAATGGTTAACGGTGGGTAATAAGTAATGTCAGGTAATGTCCCCGGATCCTCGTGCCCTGAGATCGATCGAGAAAAGTTAGAATGGAGAGTTAATTCAGTTCTCATTTATTAGCGGTTGTGAAAGCAGTTATTCTCCTCTCAGGTGGCTTGGATTCCTCTACGGTGTTGTATCTAGCAAAAAGTGAAGGTTACAGTTGTCATGCCCTCTCTTTTGACTATCAACAGCGTCATCGCCGCGAACTCGAAGCTGCTCGGACGATCGCGACTGCTGCTAGCGTCGCCGACCATCAGGTAGTGAGCTTCGATCTGCGCTTGTGGGGCGGTTCGGCACTCACAGACGAGCGGATCGATTTACCCCAACACCGCGATCTGGCTGCAATGTCAGAATCTATTCCCGTTACCTATGTTCCCGCTCGCAATACGATTTTTTTGAGTTTTGCCCTCGCATACGCCGAAGCGATCGCGGCTAATCGGGTCTACATTGGGGTCAATGCACTCGACTATTCAGGCTATCCAGATTGTCGTCCCGACTACATCGAGGCGATGCGATCGGTCTTTCGGTTGGGTACCAAGCAAGGACGCGAAGGCGATCCGATCGAAATTGTCACGCCCCTCATCGACCTCAAAAAAACCGAAATTATCCAGCTTGGTGACAGCTTAGGCGTACCCTGGGCGCAAACTTGGTCTTGCTATTCCGGGGAACGAACTCCCTGTGGTACTTGTGACTCCTGTCGCCTGCGGTTAGCCGCTTTTGAGGAACTGGGAATGGTCGATCCGGGGATGGGGTGAAGGGGAAAGTGGAAAGGGTAAGAGGTAAAAGGTAAAAGGTAAGAGGTAAAAGGTAAAAGGTATAGCTGCTACTCAGATCCTTAAAGCCTAAAACCCAGAGCCTAAAGCCTAATTCCTAAAACCTAAAACCTAAAGCCTAATCCCTTTCACTCTGACTCGATCGATCCTGGGGCCGATCGTCGAAATGATGGTTAGATTCCAATTCCCATAATCTAAGGATTCCCCGGGCTGGGGAAAATGTTGCAGTTTCTTAAGCAAAAATCCGGCGAGGGTTTGGTAGTCGTCAGAGAGTGGGAGATCGATCTTGAGTTGTTGGTTGAGATCTTCGAGATTGATTTGAGCTTGCACCAAAAATGTGCCGTCGGCGAGTTTTTGAAATAATTGTGTCGGTCGATCGGAGGATACGTTCATCCCGATCATTTCGGCGATCGCGTCTTGGCGGGTAATCAAACCAGCAGTGTTCCCAAACTCATCTACCACGATCGTCATGTGGGTGTCAGATTGCTGCATCTGTTGGAGGGCAACACTTAGCAGCGTGGATTCAGTGACGTATTCTACTGGTCGGATCCATTGGGCGATCGGGATTTGTCCGGCTGGTTTGCCTTGAGCTAGTAACGTGACAAAATCTTTAAATGAGACTACACCGACGATTTTATTGACGGATGTATCGGTAACTGGATAGCGGGAATGGCCAGTAGTGGCGACTTTGATCAGGACTGATTGACAACTGGCTGTTTGGGGGACTGTGACGATTTGGGTACTCGGTACCATTACATCGGTGGCGATCGTGTCGGCAAATGCTAGCACTTTTGTCAGGATTTCGCGCTGTTCGATCCCCAGTCCGCTAGATTCGCGCTCGGTGGCGACGATCGCTTGTAGTTCTTTGAACGTGACGCGATCGCGACTGTCATACCGCGCTCTAATCCCGACTAAGCGTAAGCAGAGCTTAGTCGATCGATCGAGTACCCAAATTAAGGGACTAAAAATCCGTGCAATAGCGAGACTCGGCGCACCCAAAAATCTGGCAATCTGTTCGGCATAAATCAAGGCAATCGACTTTGGAATCAGTTCGCCAAAGACAATCTGGAGATATGCTAACAGGACAAAAGTAAACGGAATTGCCAGCGCATGAGCTTGCGGAATACTTTCTAACTGCTGGGCAAAAACTTGGGCGACTGCCCGCTCGCCAATCCAGCCTAATGCCAAACTAGAGAGCGAAATACCGACTTGGGTAGTGGAGAGCAACCGATCGATCCCCCGTTGCAAATCCTGAACTTGCTTGGCACGATCGTCCCCAGCGGCTACCAGTTGACTAATCCGCGATCGCCTCACGGACAAGATCGAAAACTCGGCAATCACAAAGAAAGCGTCGATCGCAATTAAACCCGCTACTAGGAGCAGCCGCCACCCAATGTCTGAACCACCTAGAAGTGGATGAGGATCGTTCATTGTCGGGATTTTAGGAATGAGTTGGGAGTTGGGAGATGGGAGTTGGGAGAGAAGAAGAGGGAAAGAGGGGATGATGGGATGATGGGAAAAGGGGGGACTAGGGGAATATGGGCTTAGGGGGACTAGGGACGGGGAGACTGGGAAGCAAGGAATTGTTCCATTACCCTTTACCCTTTACCCTTTACCCTTTACCCTTTACCCTCTACTTCCCAACTGGCACGCCTGAAGCTTCTAGTTGCAGCTTTTTATCTACATCAGTTAATTGTAGCGATACACTCTTCACTTTATCGAGAGCATTTTTGGGAATAGCGAGAATTACTCTAACTTCGCGACCGTTAGCAGCCAGACTACCAGGTAATCCTGTCGTAGCAGCATTGACGGTTTGGGATCGATCGGTCGTGACATTAATCGTTGCGCCTTGCCCAAAATTCACGGGTTGACTGCCACGATTGGATAGAGTCATTTCTAGTTTGACTTCATTGCCTTTGGCGGCGATCGATTTAATCGTCATTGTAATCCCTTGATCCTCCTTGACGATCGGCAGTTTAGCAATTGGCAAACCAGTCTTAGGATCGTTTTTTACCGCCTTCTCAAAATCAGCGGCGCTTTTTTTAGCATCTTTGGCTTTTTGAGCGTCTTTTTTAGGTTCTTCGATCCCCATCTGCTTTTTGACATTAGCGATCGCTTCTTGCTCGTTAACGAGTTCTAAGCCCTTGGTAGTGATATTTTGTTGGTTGCCGCCTTTATTATTGTTGGGACGAATATCGGGCTGAGTTACGCCTTTGAGCGCCTCATGCCCAGAAATAAAGCCCACCACACCACTCACGATTCCAGCGGCTAGCATGAAAAATAGTAAGATACTCGTCAGTAGTAAAGTGCGATCGCCCTTGAGACTCTTTTTCATATTTATCCTTGCAAAAATCACTTGAGACAGCCACTATCGATCGATGCCCAACAAATTTTATCGACAGCGGTTAGTGTTCCTGATTAATATACTAGCGATCGTACCACTAGGTTACACCATTCGCTTTAGTCAGATCTTACCCGCATATTTTCACGATGCTGGTGGTAGCATTGCCTATCAGATCGTGTGGATATTATTGGTGTTATTTATTTATCCTCCTGCTAGTCTGCGGTGGACAGCAATCTGGGTCTGCGTAGGATCTTGTGCGATCGAATTTCTCCAACTATATCAACCGCCTTGGCTCCAAGCGATCCGCGCTACCTGGCCGGGGCGATTGCTACTGGGTTCGACATTTTTGTGGTCTGATTTTCCAGCCTATTTTGGCGGTAGTTATCTAGGATGGCTGTGGGCAAGGTGGCTCAGGGGATTAGGCTTTAGGTTTTAGGCTTTAGGTTTTAGATGTGAGTGGCTAGATGTCACGACGATCTTTACCCGTTACCCATTACCTCTTACCTTTTACCCATTACCTTTTACCCATCACCCCTCCCTAGATTGCTAATCCCTCATTTAGACTTGGCATTTTAGTCCCTAGAACCCTCAGAATTATGCTTCAATAGTAGAATCATCGAGGGTCTGCGATCTTCATAGGGCAGAAGTCGCCCATCAATTTTTATCCAGGTTATAGTCATATCATGAGCTTAGATACCCATATTGAAGTCAATTCTAGAACTGCTACCAACCGTGGCTGGCCGGGATTAATTGAAGCTTATCGCGAGTATCTGCCTGTGACTGAGACTACTCCCGTAGTTACTTTACATGAGGGTAACACACCGCTAATCCCCGTACCGACGATCGCCGCAGAAATCGGTCGGGGCGTCAAAGTTTATATTAAGTATGACGGTCTCAATCCCACTGGCAGCTTCAAAGACCGGGGGATGACGATGGCAATCACTAAAGCCAAAGAAGCGGGTGCCAAGGCGGTAATTTGTGCCAGTACGGGCAATACTTCGGCGGCGGCAGCAGCCTATGCAATCCGAGGCGGAATGCGCGCCTATGTCCTGATTCCCGATGGTTACGTCGCGCTCGGCAAGTTAGCCCAAGCATTACTGTATGGTGCAGAAGTTCTCGCAATTAAAGGTAACTTTGATGATGCGCTCGATATCGTGCAGCTTATGGCAGATCGTTATCCGATTACCCTGGTTAATTCCGTCAATCCTTATCGACTTGAAGGTCAAAAAACCGCCGCATTTGAACTAGTAGATGCCCTAGGTGAAGCTCCAGACTGGCTGTGCATCCCAGTTGGCAATGGTGGGAATATTACCGCCTACTGGATGGGTTTCAATCAATATCAGCAGCATGGCAAATGTCGCAATCTTCCCAAAATGATGGGATTCCAAGCCGCTGGTTCCGCACCATTAGTTAGTGGCATCCGCGTCAAAGATCCCGAAACCCTCGCCACCGCGATCCGCATCGGCAACCCCGTTAACTGGCAAAAAGCCGTCGCAGTCAAAAATGACAGTAATGGTGAATTTAACTCAGTTACCGATGCCGAAATCATCGCCGCCTATCGCTGGTTGGGTAGTAAAGAAGGGATCTTCTGCGAACCTGCTAGTGCCGCATCTGTCGCTGGGTTACTCAAAGTCAAAGATCGCGTGCCAAATAATGCCACCGTTGTCTGCGTCCTGACCGGAAATGGCCTCAAAGACCCCGACACCGCGATCGCCAATAAAATCAATCCCTTCCAACAAGGTATCGCCGCCAATATGGAATCAGTTGCCGCAGCAATGGGATTCTAGCCAGAAATCGTAGATAGTAGCTGAAACCTAGATGGTGGGCAGTGCCCACCCTACTGAGACGACTGGATATGTGCCGACATCCCTGCCTCTGTGGATCTTCGCTCACCCATTCATTGCCTGGAGTGTGGGGGCAGTCGGAATGGCGATGTTTGTGTGGAGCGATCCGAAGAGATTGAAGCGGATGCGGGGCAACTAAATAGTAGCCAAAAATGTAGGGTGGGCACTGCCCACAGACAAGTTAGATCCGTAGCAAACAGAACTCAAACTGTCTTAATCTGACCGGAAATGGCCTCAAAGACCCCGATACCGCGATCGCAAACAAGAGCGATCCCTTTCAACAAGGCATCGCTGCCAACATGAAATCCGTCGCCACTGCACTAGGATTCTAGCCGGAAATATGGATGTTGGCTGAAGTATAAAATTAAGATGGTGGGGTGATAAGTTGACGATCGAATAGCAATCGGACACGAACCGCTGCCTATCAGTTTCTAAAGCCTGCCGACATGCGGGGGTGATTGGCTCGCGGCGAAGTGCGAAAGCAAATGCTGGGAAGTATGAAATTAGGTCTTCCTTAGTATGTCGATCGATCTAAGAAGGAGAGCCAAAGATATGAAAGATCGTCATCCTATTTAACTGTGTAAACATCCCGATCGCGACCCAAACTAAACCCGATCGAATGTCGTAAACTGCGATTGCCCCAAACTATAAACACCACAATCGCACTCGCCGCCATCCCCGTCCCGATCGTAAAAATCCCTGGGTAGCCCACATCTTTGGCCACCATCCCAAACACCGGAGCCGCGATCGCAATCCCCAGATCCAAACCAGTAATACAGATCGATAATACCTGCCCTCGCTGCTGCGGTAAAGAGCGATCGGACACCAATGCCACCGTCATCGGCATCAATGTCCCGCTGCCTAAACCTTCCAAAATTGCGCCACAGACAAAACTCATCTGACTGTTTGCTGTCGCCAGACAAGCTATCCCCGCAGTGTAACAGCACAAACTCGCTGCAATAAAGATCCCGCGTCCGTACCGATCGGATCTCGTGCCAATTACCGATCGCGCACTAAAGCTCGAAATTGCTGCGATCGTGTAGAATAAACCAGGATTGAAATCGATATGAATAGTTTGGATATATAAAGGTAGAAATGTGTGGATCGCACCGAACGGAAAGCCAACTAATAATAAGACTAAAGCGGGAACGCCTAGAGCTGGATTTGTGAGAATTTTCCACGCCGAAATACTCGTCACTGGCTCAGTTTGTTCGGGAGCGAATTTAATGCGAGTATTATGCAATTGACTAGCTGCTAAAAATGAAATCGTGCCACAGACGATCGATACCCAGAAGATCGCATTGTACATGCCAGCTACTTGTAAATAACCGCCGATCGCGGGGCCTAATGCGACACCTACGGGGTTGGTTAGGCTCATCAGACCGATGATTTCGCCGCGTTGCTTGGGGGGAGCCAAATCGACAACCAAGGCGCTGTAAGCTGTCGTAAAAGCAGCGATGCTAATCCCATGAAATGCTCTCACTACGACTAATAAAGGGAGTGAAGTAAATAGCAGATAGCCAATCGGCGCGATCGCAACTACTGCCGTACCGATTAGTAATACTAGCTTTCGTCCTTTTTTATCGACTAACTTACCAACCAGGGGACGAGTGGCGAGCAATCCGATCGCAAATGCCCCAATAATTATGCCAATTTGTTGTTGTTTAATCCCGATCGCATCGAGATAGGCAGGTAGTGTCGGCAATAAGATCGCGATACTTATCCAAAACAATAAACCCGCGATAAATAACACGCGCAAATTTCGCCGCTGTTGCGGTTCGAGCTGATTCAAAGTATTCATTTAAGGGAATTAGGGGCTTGCTCGATGACGAGCTACTCACAGGAAGTTTTATCGGCGTTGCTGAATTAGGGTATGAAGCATAGATCTTGCCCTCACCCCCAACCCCTCTCCCAAGCTTGGGAGAGGGGAGCCAGAGCCGGAGGCGAGGGCGGGGTGAGGGCGATTCGTGATTGTCACTTTAATTATGTCCAGCTACTTACACGATGTTCGATAATATGAGTGGCACTAATCCATTCTCCTTTGTCGTTGTAATTACGCATCAATCGCTGGCGTTCGTCATCGGTAACTAACCACCCCGCTTCGACAAAAAAGGGCTGACGGTGACTGACTTGGAGGGGAATATTACTCGATATGCCATCGGGGAGCAGTAACACTTGACGCGGCGTAGCGCCTTCAAAGTGGAGGCAATTGCCATCGATGCGGGCGGTTGACGCGATCGTCCGTGCGCCAAATGATAATTTTTGCTCTAGAGAGCCGCTTGTCTGCTGGATCTCCAAACTCATGACAGTAGTATCGGGAGCCTTGCCGTCGGCATAAACCGTACAGGCTCTGCCTTCCCACTTGCCTACCAACTGCGCCACCGTTAGATCTGGGCGCAGTTTGGCATCCGTCCCGCTGCGAATTTCCCGAATCAGTGTCATGCTGCTAAAACAGCCTTGAGCGTCAAATAATTGCACCAATCTCGATCGGCGATCGCGATCGATAAAGCCGTACTCCGCGCCAAATTCGGCGAATGGAGCCACTTGCAACGAACCTTTAGAAAAAGCCCCAGTATCGAAAAATACTGCTTGTCTGCCTAAAGAGCGATATTCTTGGACGCGATCGGATGTCGGCTGTTCGGTAATATTGTTGGCAAAGCGGCGCAATCGAAATTTAACCAAGCGGTTGTCTTCTAGCCCTTCGAGCGTCAAAATTGAGGGTGTCGAACCAAGCAGCTCGCCCGTGGTGGCAACTTGTGTAAATGTACCGACCCATTCGCCAACATTTTTGAGAAAATTTTCCCAATTACTTTCCATATCCACCCGCGATCGATTTTTGGTCGGTAGTGCGAACTCAGTCGCTCAATTTAGAGTAGCAGATTTGGCAGAATGTTATCGATTTATTGAAGTTAGATCGATCGGTTTCGAGCGTTAGTAAACTCACATCTCGCACCAGTACATAAAAACTGAAAAAAATAGACTTAAAATTTGCTTCTAAGTACTAAGACTATCCACTATCCACTATCCACTATTCACTAGAACACTAGTAACCTTTTTTGGTGCAAGAGGTGAGTAAATAATACATGCCTCTGTCCTTGGGTAGATGTGAAAAGTCAGCATCTGCCCCAAAATTTAGAGTGTAATCGCCGATCGATCCACGAACAAATTACGCTCCAAGCTGAGGAGGAAGCATTGACCGTTACCAATTCATCTCCACAAATTTATCCATCTCTAGACAATACTGCACATAGGTACGAGCCGATCGCTAAGTGTCCGCTCGATCGTCGCAATATTCGCGCCCAAATTGCTGAAACGATCGACTTTTGCGGTACTAATGCTGCGGCGATCGATTGCAATGGCGCGTTTCCCGTGCGTGAATTCGAGCTGATTGCCAGATCGGGATTGTTGAGTGCGCCACTGGCTAATAACTTGGGTGGATTGGGACTAGGTATCGACACCAGTTCGATCCCGCAATTGCTCACAATCTTAAAAGATATCGGGCGTGCTAATTTGGCAGTCGGGCGGATTTATGAAGGACATGTTAACGGGCTGCAATTAGTGCAGACATTTGGCACTCCCGCCCAAATCGCTACCTACGCTCGCGACGCCCATCAGCACAAAATTTTTGGGGTGTGGAATGCCGAAGCCGCAGATGGCGTCAAAATTTTCCCGCTCGGTGATGGCAAATATCGACTCGAAGGTGCTAAAACCTTTGCGACAGGCTGTGGCTATGTCGAAAGACCGTTTGTAAATGGCACATTGCCAGATGGGACGTGGCAAATGTGCATCGTCCCGATGGAGCGCGTCGCCACTAATATCGATCCAGGCTGGTGGCAACCTGCGGGGATGCGGGCGACGGCTAGTTTTAAAGTGGATTTTACCGATATTATCCTGGATGAAAGCGAGCTAATCGGGCAACCGGGCGACTACTATCGCCAGCCGTGGTTGACCGCTGGAGTGGTGCGATTTGCCGCCGTCCAGCTCGGGGGAGCCGAAGCTTTGTTTGATGGTACCCGCCAGTTTTTGCAGAGCTTGGGGCGGATTAGAGACCCCTATCAGGAACAGCGACTGGGCAAGATGGCGATCTCGATCGAGAGTGGCTACCTATGGTTACAGGGTGCAGCCGCACAACTCGATCGCTATGCGCCGATCTTTGCCGGGGAGCCGGATGTGCCGCATCCCCAGGCGGCGGCGCTAGTAGCCTATGCCAGCATGGTGCGCACAGCGATCGAGCAAATCTGTATGGAGGCAATTCAACTTGCCGAGCGCTCGGTGGGAACGCGCGGATTGCTGCCCCCAGAGCCACTCGAACGCATCATTCGCGATCTGACACTGTATCTACGTCAGCCTGCTTTTGACGTTGCGCTCGCCACCGTCGGACAATACGCCCTCCAAAACGCCGTTAATGGTTCACTCTGGCATCATGAAGCAGCCCCGCGCCGGATCTAGCCCAGTCCCAGAAGACGACGATGACTCCCCTCCGCTAGTACTGGCTACTAATGGTAGCCGGGGTATTAGCTTGGTGAGATCGCCGCAGACTCATGGAGATTTAGGGTTGTCTGTGTCAGGTAAGACTGAGGAGTGGCAGCAGGGCGGTTTATTAGCCGCTCCTGAAACCTTGCCCCTGTGGGATCTCGGGGCGATCGATCGTCAGCGAGTAGTTATCGTAGCACCGCACCCCGATGATGAGACGCTGGGATGTGGGGGTGCGATAGCCCTGCTTGCCAGCAAAGGTTATCGCGTCAAAGTCCTAGTTGTCAGCGATGGCACGGGTTCTCATCCCAACTCTCAAAAGTATCCAGCGCATATCCTCCAGGCGGTTCGATCGCAAGAGACGATTTCTGCCCTCAAGCTCTTGGGCGTTAGTCCACCAGATATCACTTTTTTACAGCTCAAAGATGGTGCCGTACCGACAGTGACTTCGCCCAGTTTTCTTGATGCTAAAACATTGTGCCGCAACTATCTGCAAGCAACCTTACCAGATACAATTTTTCTGCCGTGGCGACACGATCCACATGCCGATCATCGGGCGAGTTGGCAACTGATTCAAGCAGCAATTTTAAGCTTGGGAATTGCTCCCCAGATTATCGAATATCCAATTTGGGATTGGGATCGCCATCAACAGCGACAGGTAGCCGATTTGAGTCGCATTGTGGGCTGGAGGCTAGATATCAGCTCGGTACTCGCTCAAAAAACTCAAGCGATCGGGTTGTATCGATCGCAGTTGGGTCAACTCATTGATGATGACCCTGACGGCTTTTGTTTGAGTTCGGAAATGTTAGCTAACTTTACCCGACCGTGGGAAGTTTATTTTGAGAAAATTATATGAATTTATCCGATTCCAAATCTTTAAAAGCCGACTTTTTTGAGGCACTTTATCAACAAAATCCCGACCCGTGGGAATTTGCAACCAGTGAATATGAAGCGCAAAAATATGCCACTACGCTCGACGCTTTACCCCACAGCTTATATCAATCGGGATTTGAAATTGGCGGCTCGATCGGCGTATTGACCGAACAATTGGCACAAAGATGTCATTCATTACTCTCGATTGATGTCTCTGAGATTCCGCAACGCCAAGCGATCGAGCGCTGTCAGCACCTCAATAATATTAGATTTGAACTAATGTCAGTTCCTGACAAGTTTCCTGAAGAATATTTCGATCTGATCGTCCTATCTGAGGTGGGTTATTACTGGTCTTTGCCAGATTTGATGAAGGCACAAGGGCTGATCTTAGAACGGATGCGATCGCAAGGTCATTTGATTTTAGTACATTGGACGGTAGATGCGCGAGTTCTACCAATCACTGGCGATGCCGTTCATGATGCTTTTGTAGAACTCGTGCCCGATCGACTAAAACACCTCAAAAGTTTGACCGCAAAACAATATCGTCTAGACTTATTTGAAAAGGTTTGAATTAATCGATCGTTGGGAATTTAGCGGATGAAATCGCGCGGAGGAGACACCAGCGTGCGTTCCACCAAACAGACCCTACTCTCTGTTAATTAAGGTAATTTGTGTTACTTTCGCTTAATTGTGATGGTGGTCGATCGAGACCTAAGAGTAATATTTGTAATGGTTCTCGACCATTTTCTTGGGGAACAATCGCCATGTGACTGGTAAAACTAAGCTGATTGACTTCGCGGTAGGCGAGGGGAATCGATCGAATAGTATCGGGAGCGATATCCATCAAAACTGGAGCATCTTTAATAGGAAGACCGCACAATTCTCCGGATTGAGTGCGAAATAGGATCAGGAATTTGGAAGAGTCAGATTCAGGATCGATCGTGGTAAATTTTTGGCGCAAATCTACAATGGTTAGGGTTTTATCGCCGAGATTAATCATCCCAATTCCATCGCGGAGTTTGGCACGTTCGGTCGGATACACGATCGCTTTATCAACTGCTTCGACGGGCATGGCAAATAGGTATTGAGACATTGGTGTCTGCTCTAAATCTGCCAGTGCAAAGACGATCGTCCGCAGATGGTCGTTATCGTCGTTGATGCTGGATAGCCGCTGGGGGAGTGTGGATGGCATCTTAGGGGATAGGGGATAGGGGATAGGGGATAGGGAGGATAGGGGATAGGGGGTAGGGGATAGGGGATAGGCAAAAGTATTTTGGATAGAGATAATACTTGCATCCAGATCGTAGGTTGGGTTTCGCGGCTCAACCCAACATTTCCAGGGTGTTGGTATGTTAGTTGGGTTTCGCTATCGCTCAACCCAACCTACGGATTTTCTACTAACTCTTCCCCCTATTCCCTATTCCCTATCCCCTATCCCCTCTAAACCCCGACTTCACTCGGCTGTGCCAATTGAGCGACGATATCGAGTAAATCGCGATCGGATTGGGGTTTGGTGAGGTAGTTTTTGGCACCGAGGGTCATGGCGAGATCGCGGTGTTTTTGACCGCCGCGCGTGGTGAGCATGACGATCGGAATTTGGGAGAGTTTGGGGTCTTGGCGGCAATAGCTGAGGAATTCAAAGCCGTTCATCTGGGGCATTTCGATGTCGCATACTACTAAGCGAATCCGAGGATGTTCTTGGAGGCGGAGAATGCCTTCGCGACCGTGACTGGCTTGGATAACTTGACAGCCAGCTTTGGTAAGGGAGCGGGCGAGGCTTTGGCGTTGGACGAGGGAATCGTCTACGACTAAGACTTGCAATTGTCGTCCGGGAGTGGCGTTGCGATTATTGATTTGGTTGATGGTATCGGCAACTTCATTGGGGAGTGATGAGTCGCTCGCTGGTGCTAGGGCGGGTTGAGTGGTGGAGGCTAGCGCGGGTTGGGCGGTAGGAATCTGCGGCTGGGCGGTACTAGTGCGGACGCGGGCGAGTAATTCGATCGGGTCGATCGCGAGTGTCAGGCTACCATCACCTAAGACGCTGTAACCTTGGATATAGTTGGGCAATCCAAAGGTTTGACCGAGGGATTTGACGACTAGTTCTTGTTCTACTAAGATCCGGCTGACTTCGAGACAGACTTGTTCGTTGTCGATATCTAGCAGGAGTAGGGCGTTGGGGG
>NZ_JANMZA010000349.1:0-2718 GCF_031382685.1 Chamaesiphon sp. OTE_8_metabat_110
GTCGCTGGTGTTGCAGCGGGAGCAGTGGTTTTAGTTGCCTCGATCGCTTTTGCCAAAGGTACCGATGCGGTAACTTTGCTTAATGAATTGCTATTATTTGGCGTAGTCGGTGCTGCCAATGCAGGGCTGATGGCAACAAGAACACCTGTAAAGACCGATCCCAGCATTAAAGATGCAATGCGACCGATTTGAGCATGTTTGAGATGAGACTTTTGGCTGTTTTGATTCATGGTTTCCCTGGTACACCCCTCACTGGAAAAGTTAACACTTAACATTTTAGTGCAATTTTCCGAATCGCGAGAAGATGGTTGTTTATTATAAGTTTACACAACAATCGATTTTCGGGTCGGTTTGTTTTATCCATCGGTTGAGTTCACGGATGCACTCGATCGAAGATTTAAACATTCCAGACTGTGAATCGGTTAGCTTGCGCCTAGCTCCAAATAAGTTCAGAGATTTGGCTGAGTACATTTGGAGCAAAAAAATATACTTTAGATGTATTGAGAAAGCTTTTGCAAGCCGTTTTTTGCAGTCCTTACTTACCAAGATTGCTCGGTTTAGATTACTTCAATTCATCAAGCAACAACCTCTTACATTACACTACAACGTCAGTTGCGATCGTATTGGCAAAGGTCATAAATCGAGTTTCATACTTGATTAAAACTTGATTTTCAACTTGTTAAAAACCGTCGATTGTGTCATAATACCATGTCCACTAACAGCCGATCTTTGTTGAGTATTGAAGCTACTGCGGCAACTCTTGAGAAACTTGTCAATGCGCTTTCCAATCATCAGAAGTATACAATCCTGACGTCGATAGACATCAGTTTGTTCCTGATCTCAATTACGGCGGCGATCGGCTTCGAGTATGGATTTGACCTTGTTGCCTTACAATTTGTACAGCTTGGTGATTTTGCGATCGTCGAGATCGTAATTAAAATTGGATTGTTTTGGTATTTTGGGATTTATCAGCAGGTATTGCGCTACATCGATGGTGGATCGATCTTTCCAATTGCCAAAGCGATCGCCGCAAGTTTTTTGGCGACGACAATAATTGCCAATTTGTTCTTTAATCCGGCGATTCCAGCTTCGGTGGCACTGGTCGATGGAATGCTCTCGCTGATATTGTCGATCGCGTTTAGGTTGTGCGTACGATTGACGTGGGGACGGATGCGCCAGATCAATCATCCCTGTGCGGACAACGGTGTCGTCATTTACGGTGCAGGCAGCGCTGGCTGTATCCTCGCCCAAGCTCTAGTCAGCGAGCATGGCAAGCGTCCAGTCGGGTTTATCGATGACAATCCCGATCTCCAAGGTCGCAACGTTCAGGGGATTCGCGTTTATGCACCCGCCGAACTGCTGAAGCTCAAGGCAAATGTTGGCTTTGATGAAATCCTGTTGGCAATGCCGTCCCTCGAAGGTCATCGCAAACGCGATATTTTACAGAAGCTGCAAGTGTTGGGAGTACCCGTCAAGACAGTACCCAGTATTGCCGAAATTTTGAGCGGTCATGTGTCGGTTTCCAGAGTCCGCGAACTAGATGTCGAAGATTTACTCGGACGTAAACCAATTGCCGCACGTCCCGAACTGTTGCAGCATGACATTACCGATCGAGTCGTCCTAGTTACGGGTGGTGGGGGTTCGATCGGTTCGGAACTCTGTCGTCAAATTGCGAAGCAACAGCCTAGAATGCTGATTGTCTATGAGCTACACGAATTTGCGCTCTATCAGATGGATCTCGAACTAGGCGAGAATTATCCCCACCTCAATAAGGTTGCTTGTCTGGGTTCGGTAACTGACGCTCAAACTCTCACCCAAGTTTTGGAAAAATATGGCGTCCAAACGATCTATCACGCCGCCGCCTACAAACACGTGCCGATCGTCGAAGCCAATCCAGTATCAGGCATTGTCAATAACATCAGCGGTACGCTAACTACAGCGACTTGTGCGATCGCCTGTGGGGTATCAAAATTTGTGCTGATCTCCACAGACAAAGCCGTGCGTCCGACGAATATCATGGGCGCAACCAAGCGAGTTGCCGAGTTAGTTTTACAAGGTTTAGCCGATCTGCCCAACCATACTACCTGCTTTACAATGGTGCGGTTTGGCAATGTCCTGGGCAGTAGTGGTTCGGTCGTACCGCGTTTTCGCGAACAAATTATGTCTGGTAAGTCGATCACCCTGACACATATAGATATTACTCGTTACTTTATGACCATCCCCGAAGCGGCAACGCTGGTGATTCAAGCAGGGGCGATGGCAAAAGGTGGTGAAGTGTTCTTGCTCGATATGGGCGAACCTGTCAAAATTTTCGATTTGGCAACCCAGATGATCCGCCTACATGGGATGGAACCCGATCGCGATGTCTCGATCGAGATCGTCGGCTTACGTCCCGGTGAGAAAATCTATGAGGAGCTACTGATCGACTGTAATGCCGCAGTACCAACCGGACATCCCAAAATTTTCTGCGCTCGCGAAGCCAAATTGGCTTGGCAGGAACTCGCTCCTCAACTTACCAATTTACTGGATGCGGCGGCTGAGTGTGAGGTTACTGAATGTGTATCGGCTCTGCACGAGCTAGTTCCTGAATATCAACCGATGGGGCAATATGCGCGGACGCAGTATGAAGTGGTGGCGGTCTAGGGGTGAGGGGTAAAAGGTAAAGAATCAGTGTATACACAAGTCTGTTAAAGTAGCAGAATAGCCCCTCTACCCCAC
>NZ_JANMZA010000356.1:0-2787 GCF_031382685.1 Chamaesiphon sp. OTE_8_metabat_110
GTACTGGTGAGCATAATTTGTCGTCCCATCTAGGGGATCGATCGCCCAGAGGTACTTCGCATCGGTCGCCCCATATTGTCCCGATTCCTCAGCCAAGATCGAATGCTCCGGGAAATGCTGGCGCAAGACTTCTAAAATTACGGCTTCGGCTTGTTTGTCTGCTTCGGTAACTAGATCGCCCGGACGCCCCTTTTCGACGATCGACTCTAATTTACCCCAACAAGCTTGCAAGACTTCCCCGGCGGCTAAAGCGGCGATATTTGCTACTTCTAAATAATTTGCCCGTTGTGCTAGTGTATCGGCAGCGGTAGTGGAATGCGGTGAGTTCATTAGCTCGATCGAGTAAATGCGTGCGATCGTTATCGTACAATAACACCGTCCCATTTGCGCGATCGTAGATCGCACTAAAAATCTCCCGATTCTCTTGCACAGAGGCTCCGCCAACGGGTGCGAGAGATAGAGCGAGAATTAACTTATTATCGGTATTTAGTTAGTACTACTATTTGCTGATGCGCTGCAAACTAGCTCATACTGTCTTTTTGTTTCGATATAAAACTGTCGATGTGGCTGTAGCTGCTGGTGATAGAGTCCGATACATTGTTGGATTACCAAGTTAAGGTCTTGATTTGTATGGTTTTGAACCTCTTCTAATTGCTGAGCCGTTTGAGCATCTAACTGAATGATAAGCTGCATGATAAATCCTTTTTTATATTTTTAGGTGTGAATTGATTTTATCCGACCATCTCGTTATTTCTATCAGCCGATCGAGAGATATTTTTAAGCGATCGATTGTCAATAATTATTCTACCTATAAGATTAAAAAGTGCGGTTGAAACATACAAATAATTACAATTAAATCGCAAGTATTTATCGTTAATGCGATCGATTTAGACATACTCAATCCAAAATTATTCAATAGACTTCCTCTAAACGTCAAAATCTACTCTTTGTCAGTACTATTTTTTGCAGAAATTTCCCCGATCTGCTATTCGCTGACTGGCGCAGGAATCGGCAAAGATAGTCACAACTTAACAATCAATCGCCAGATGACAGGTTTTTCGGTAAAATGCTAGAGCAAGCAATCATTCACCCACTAACCTGATGGTCATGAACCCAGCAGCAACACAGGAAACAAACGATCTGTCAAATGAACCCAGCGAGAAAATGCTGGAAGCCATGAGACATTTTTCCGAAACTTATGCCAAAAACACCGATACCTACTTCTGTGTCGATCTCTCCGTAACCGCTGTCGTGATTAAGGGACTGGCAAAAAATAAGGAAGAGCTGGGTTCGCCCCTATGTCCGTGCAGACACTATGAAGATAAAGAAGCTGAAGTCAAAGCAGCTTTTTGGAACTGTCCCTGCGTCCCCATGCGCGAGCGCAAAGAATGCCACTGCATGTTATTCCTAACTCCTGAAAATGACTTTGCTGGAAAAATGCAAGAGATCTCCCTCGACGAAGTTAAAGCAGTATAAATAGTTAACTATCGATCTAGTCGATTTGGGTAAGGGTCGTTAATTCGATTAGTTCGATCGAACTAGACGATCGAGAGTTGCGACCGTTGCTGTATCGTTCGCGTAGCGTTACCTTCGGTAAATCGGCAATCTCCTGGTAATTTGCCATGACAATCCCAGGACATGCCAATGGTAAAATAAATTTAGGTGGCAAACTAGCCGCCAATTCTTAATTATCTCGTGCTGCTCACTCATGTCCGTCGATGAATTTACCAGTCTGCATTCAGCTATTCCGATCGATCGGATAAAGTACGACGAGCGGGGTTTAGTTCCCGCGATCGTCCAAGATTATTTGGATGGTACCGTGCTGATGATGGCATGGATGAATAGCGAATCTCTAGCTAAAACGATCGCGACTGGTGAAACCTGGTTCTGGAGCCGTTCGCGGCAAGAGTTTTGGCATAAAGGCGCAACTAGCGGACACATTCAACACGTCAAATCGCTACGCTACGACTGCGACAGCGATGCGCTGCTAGTGACAGTCGAACAAGTGGGCGATATTGCCTGTCATACGGGCGAACGGAGCTGTTTTCACCAAGTTGCCACCGATACCAAAATCGCCCCACCCGCCGATACTTTATCAGATTTATATCAGACGATCTGCGATCGCCGCGACGCGCCCCAAGCTGGCTCTTACACTCAGAGCTTATTTGCAGGTGGCGATAACAAAATCCTCAAGAAAATTGGCGAGGAAGCCGTCGAAGTCGTGATGGCATGTAAAGACGATCGACCCGCCGAAATTGCTGGCGAAGTCGCCGATCTGTTCTATCATACTCTCGTCGCCCTCGCCCACCACCGCGTCAGTATCCGCGATGTCTATCGCGTCCTCCAACAGCGCAAAAAGTAATTACTCGTATCTTGCCTCAAAACAAAGTTACTGGTGTTCTGGTGGATAGTGAATAGCGAAAAGTGCTGATGGGCAACTGGTTATTTTTCCCGACCTGTGGGTAACCCGCCCATTGTTCTGGGGGCGCGTGGTTTGTGGGGTACGTTTCCCCCACAAACGTCGCTTGTTTCCCCGATTGGGTTCGTTCCATGGTCGTCGGATCGGGTTCCCCGAGCCGTGGGAACAAAGGCGGGACGAACTCCGCCACGTAAAGCACCTTTTCAAGACAGTGGATAGTCTTAGTACTCAAGAGTAGGTACTCCACAGCCAGTAAGTGAGCAGTAGCCGCACCCAAAACCCAAAGCCCAAAATCTAAAGCCCAAAGCCTAAAGCCCAGAGCCTAAAAGCCCAAAGCCTAATGTATGTTGACAGAAATTGCCCAAAAC
>NZ_JANMZA010000409.1:0-11799 GCF_031382685.1 Chamaesiphon sp. OTE_8_metabat_110
ACGGATACTGTTGGCGAATTCAAAAACCGATCGAGTGGGCGGGCAGACGAGTGGGTCAATTTGTGGATGAAAGTAGGTTGCCACTCGAACAACAACTCACTAATTTTGCGAGAATATCGATCGGTTAAAATAAACTCATCGGATTGAGGTGAGCATATGTGTCTACATCCTGAGTTAATTCCTCCCGTTCCAGAAGCTACCGCTAAAGTAGCTAGAGCAGCATTCCCCAAGGGAAATAAATATATGCGCTTAAGAGATGAGTTCGGAGTGTTTTACCAAGATGAAGAATTTGCTGACTTATATCCAAATAAAGGGCAGTCAGGAATTGCCCCCTGGCGATTAGTGATGATTCTAATCATGCAGTTTTTAGAAAATCTATCAGACAGGCAAGCAGCGGATACCGTCAGAGGAAGAATCGATTGGAAGTATGCGTTATCGCTAGAATTAGAAGATGACGGATTTGACTTTTCAGTTTTAAGTGAATTCCGCGCTCGGCTGATATCAGGGGGCAGATCTCAACAAATCTTAGATAAAATGTTGTCTAAGTTTGGAGAGTTAGGACTATTAAAATCAAGAGGAAAAGCTCGGACTGATTCAACTCACATTCTGGCGATTGTCCAAGAACTAACTAAAGTAGAACATCTTGAAGAAACTCTAAAATCTGCTTTAAATACACTAGCAAAAGTAGCTCCAAATTGGCTAGAAAGAATTGTTAACAGTGATTGGTACGATCGCTACGGTCAAAAAGACGGATATTCAAGAAAGACTAGAACTACCGAGGAAAAAGAAGCTAAAGCTATTGAGGTTGGAACTGATGGATTCTATCTACTTGAAGCGATCTACCATGAGACTACTCCCGATGCAATCCGCCAAATCCAGGCAGTAGAAGTACTACGTCAAGTCTGGCTCCAGCAATATTATGCACCCACAGAAGGAACAGTTCTACTGCGGACAGAAAAAGATGGCCCACCTAATGCCACCAGAATTTTCTCCCCTTATGAGACTGAAGCTCGTAAAAGTATCAAACGCTCTACTAAATGGACTGGTTACAAAGTCCATTTAACCGAAACTTGTGAGGAGGATTTACCTCATTTAATTACTCATGTCGAAACTACTATAGCGACAACCCAAGATTCTACAGTTTTACCTTCAATTCATAAGGCTTTGGCAGAAAAGGAAGTTTTACCTCAAGATCATTTGGTTGATATGGGTTATACTTCGGCACATTTAATTGTCAGTAGCCAACAAGAATATGACATCGATCTGGTTGGACCAGTTGCTCTAAATGCTCACTGGCAAGCCAAAGAAGAAGCAGGATTCGATTTATTTAGCTTTCGAGTTAATTGGAAACGAAAAGTTGTTTATTGTCCACGAGGCAAACGTAGTCGGCTTTGGAAAAATAGTCATGATGTTTATGGTAAACCAACAATCCATGTTGAATTTAGTAAAAGTGACTGTTCGGCTTGTCCAGTGCGTAGTCAATGCACTCGTGCTCCTGTCAATCCGCGTGGTTTAACTTTTATGACTCAAACGGATTATGAGGCTCTTGCCCGTGCTCGTGTTAGACAAAAAACGGCAGAATTTAAGCAAGAATATTCTTTGCGATCGGGAATTGAAGGGACTATCTCTCAAGGTATTCGTGGTTTTAATTTACGCAAGTGTCGTTACATCGGATTAGAAAAAACTCGGCTTCAACATACTTTGACCGCAGCAGCGATGAATTTAGAGCGGATTTATGCTTGGCTCGAAGAGATTCCTCTGGCTCAAACTCGCCGTTCTCATTTTGAAAAAATGGCACATCGAAAGCGCGCGACCTGCTCCAGCGTTTCGCAATCGCCAGCCCACTCGATCGATTTTTGAATTCGCCAACAGTATCCGTCCATATCGAAAATCCAACAGTCACGTCGAGCGAAGGAAACAGACATCAGGCACAAAGATCGAGACAATGCTTTTAGCTTACACCAACAAATGTCTCAAAGGGAGTTGCCACCGCCCGCGCCAAATTGACGTAGGTGATTCGGCAAAGCCGACACAGTGCGAATGCACTGTCGGTATAATCTGACTTTAGGCTAGAGTGATCCATGATTAACGAAGACCCGTCCATTCAGGAAAGCAAGCTTGCAACTTCCTAATCAGTTAGAACATCCTCAGAATACATATAAAAAGAGGAGATTAAATATTAATATTATAGAGTCTCTTTCTAAAAACCAGCTATCATCTATTTACTTTTTCCTAAAATAAATGAATCAAGTGAATTCATTAAGCTAGAAGTGAATATAGAAAATGTAAGAAAATACATGCCTTGAATGATTGTTTGTTGCTTGGCAGTTAATACGGTAACTATAATCCCAAATAAAATGTTAATTAAAAGCTTAAAACAGAACCAATGAGTTTTGCCGAATATATTCATAAACGATCTTTCAAGCTTCCTTCTTTCTGCTATCGAATCTCTATCGAATTGTGCAAACATATCTATTATTCCAAAAATCATCTCTCCTCGATCGGTAGATCGATCGCAATTAAACCCATCTAGAGAAAATAAACTAATATTTAAAGCATGTAACTCTTCAATAGTCTGTACCAAGTCTGATGCAGATCTACCCCATTGGGTTAACCTTGTCACCCATACTGAATCGATCTTTCCCTCTCTGGCAAGCTTCATAATTGCTTTCCGCTGCTTCGTCTCTAACTTAGTTTCACTCCACACACCCTCAACCTTAAACCCACATTTCTCCGCATACTCTTTCAACACCCTCTCTTGTTGTTTGCAGTTTTGGTCGTGGGCACTCACACAGCAATAAATAGCAACTTTCATCTTACCTGTAATATCGAGTACATAATTACTCTTAATCTACCCATTTATCGTCCTCAAACTATCGTGGTCATGAAGCGTTGATGTTAGTCTTGCAGGTTTTCATACTATCTTGTCGCCCAGAGATTCCAGATGGCTATAAGTAGAGTTGTAAGGTAAGTTTGAATTTGAATCTACAAACTACCTCTGAATATAACTTTAGTCCTCCATGCCCCCTCCTTCACCCCTGAAACTCAAAAACGTCCTCAAACAGCAATCTCACATCAATCTACTACTATTTAAGGTGGCTCTTGGCAATAGAATAGTATTGCCAGTGCGATCGCTACTGTGCCGGAATACCGACCAAACCTCTGTCAATCTGTACCCAACATCAAGTTACTCCTGCTGCCTTAGCTGCTCCATCTCGCTCCGCTTATGCCTGGATGAAGCTTCTGGCGGATAAAAATAACCTACAGCTTCATCTTGACACCCTCCGTCGCGCGATTGGAATCGGTACAGACATCATCAAAACTCAAAAGCAAGGTGTCGGCGAAGTCTTTATCGATCTATCCTCCGGTTCGAGCTTGTGCAAAGCCAGAATCATTGGCGACTTTACTACTTTAAGTATCAGTGAAGGTTTTATTCGATCGAGTTACGAGGTTCTCACCGCAGTCCTCCAAAGTGTATTATTAGGTAAAACTGAAGCGTCAAATCAGATCGTGCGGCAATTTGGGGTGAGCGAGGAATGTAGCGATGTTCTGCTAGAACGTATCAGGAGGCTAAATCTTTCCTAAAGTTGTCTGTTTGGGCTTGGCGAATGGCTTAAAGTTAAAGGTTATGTTGAGTTTTTTGAAGTTGAACTTGACAGTGTTATTTGATTTTGCTCGATCGACATTACCGTGCCAAAATATTTTAAGTTAATCCTCACTTCGCCACTGTAGTAGTATTACCACCAATGCTCACATTCAAGAGCGCGTAGATGCTACCAACGATCGTTGTCTGACCATTAATAGTAATATTCTTCTTGGTGAATAATTGACCCTTGAGGTTCGTATTACTATTGGCAGAAAGATCCCCTTGGGTAACAATTTTCACCGTCATCGAGCGGAAATAGGCGCGAATCGCGAGCGATATCGTTACCGATTAGAGCGGTAGGTGTATTCTTTACTAAGATTAAACAAATACTAAGTTGCTCGCTCGTCGTGTTTGATAACGATCGAACAAATAGAATCTTTAGGTGAAGCTCTGTTAGACTTTACCATGCTCGCTCTCGTTAGAAAATTGGCGATCCGAGCGGAAGTAACAGAGTAATAAATATCCCCCATCCCCTTGTCCCTACTTGGTGCATCCGCGCGTCCGTCCCCTTACCTACACCCCAGTAATCGTACTATTCCCGCTAATGTCAACATTATCCATCGCCGTAATCGCCCCGACGATCGTGGTGCTACCATTAGCCGAGAAGTTCTTCTTCGTCCATAATTGACCCTTGAGGCTGGTATTACCGCTGATGTCGATATTCCCCTGAGCGACGATTTTCACCGCGCTCGCAGCATTAGTCATGCTATTACTGCCACTGAAGGTGGTATTACCGTTACTATTGACGAGCCAATTCCCAGCTAATTGATTCCCACCGCTGAAGCTAATATTGCCACTAGCACATAGAGATACAGCAGTACCTACAACCGATTTGAGATCGATATTGCCGTTACTCGCAATCAGAGTGACATTATTCAGCACGGGAGTGCCACTATTAAAGTTAATATTGCCATTCTCAACGATGATGATGTAGTTACTCAGGTTGATTCCTGAAGGTAAATTGAGATTGCCATTAATTACCCTGACTACCGTAGGATTGAGAGTTGTGCCCGCAGGGGGGAATTTAGTATTCCAAGCGGCAGCATTGGCGATCGGATTGGTGGCAAGATCGAAGGTAATTACCCCAGTACTGGGCATTTTCGAGAGGAAATCTTGCTGTTTAGTGTCGGTGAAGGTGGGAATGGTAATAGTTTGGGTGGCAGAGGCAATACCTGAGTACTTGCCACTCAAACTAGAAGTAGAACCGCCAGGAGCGATCGTAATTTCACCTGTTTCGAGGATAATTTTACCGTTGGTATCTTTGAGCGGATTACCAGCAGCATCGCGTTTGACGGGGAGAGTAATACTATTACCGTTAAAGTTGACACCGACAGCAGCATAGATCTTGGTATCGTCGGTGCGAGAGTTGATATTGCCGTCTAAGTCGGCATTACCCTTGATGGTGACGGTACCGCCGGAGCGGATGCCACTGGTAGGTGCAGCGATGGTATCGTTGTCGAGGATCGTCGCCGTACCTGTGGCTTTAGCAATCGTGGCATTAATCGCGTTGGTAAGATTGAGGGCGAAGGTTTCGCTAGCTTCAGCAGTTGTATCGCCCAAAATCGCGATTGTAATCGTTTTGGTGGTTTCACCTACTGCAAAGGTAATCGTGCCGCTAGTGGCGGTGTAATCGCTGCCTGAGATGGCGGTGAGGTTGCTGGTGTTGTAGTTGACGGAGATGGCTTGAGTGCTGGCTTGGTTGAGGGTCAGGGTGAAGGTGAGGTTAGTAGTACCGCTATCGCCTTCGGTAATGGTGGGATCGTTAATGGTGATGGTGGGGAGAGCGGCGACGGTAATCTGTTGAGTGGTGGTAGTGGTGGCTCCGTCTTTGTCGGTGACAGCCAGGGTGATGGTGTAGTTACCTGCGGCGGTGAAGGTGTGAGCGGCGTTTTGTCCGGTGGCGGTTTGAGTGTTATCGCCGAAGTTCCAGACGTAAGTGAGGGTGTCGAGGACACCGGGATCTGTCGCAGTAGCGGCGAAGGTGGCAGCTTGGTTTTGATTGATGGTGGTTGGTTTGGCAATGCTAACGATCGTCGGCGCGACGTTATCGACTTTAGCAACTACAGTTTGAATGGTAACTCCACCATCTTTATCGGTCACAGTTAGGACAACATTATAGTTGCCATTATCAGCAAATGTGTGAGTAACATTTTGACCTGTGACTGGGTTAGTATTATCTCCAAAATTCCAGCTATAGGTTAAGGTGTCGAGAATTCCTGGGTCGGTTGCAGTTGCACTGAAGGTAACAGATTCGCCTTCTTTAATTGTTTCAGGTTTGACGATTGACACCACAACCGGAGCCACATTATCTACTGTAACTGCAACAGTTTGAGTTGTTACCGCACCGTCTTTATCAGTTACAGTTAAGACGATGTTGTAGTTACCATTGTCGGCAAAGATGTGGTTGACATTTTTACCGTTCGATTGTTCGGTGTTGTCGCCAAAGTTCCAAGTGTAAGTGAGGGTATCCTCTACACCTGCATCGGTAGCGGTAGCCATAAATTCGACTTCTTCACCTTCATCGATCTTCGCTGGTTTGAGGATCGATACCACTACTGGAGCGACGTTAGCGACTGTAACTGCAACTGTTTGAGTTGTTGCCGCGCCATCTTTATCGGTGACGGTGAGAGTGACATTATAGTCACCATTGTCGGCGAAGGTATGGCTGACGATTTGACCGATGGTGGGGTTGGTGTTGTCACCAAAGTTCCAGCTATAGGTGAGGGTGTCGTTGATACCGACATCGGTGGCAATGGCTGTAAATTCTACCTGCTCGCCTTCTTTAATGGTGTCGGGTTTGACGATCTTCACGATGGTGGGAGCGACGTTAGTTACGGTGACATCGACGGTTTGAGTGGTGAGTGCGCCGTCGGTATCGATAACTTCTAGTTTGACGGGGTAGATGCCGTTATCTGTGAAGATATAATCGATTGTCTGTCCAGTTATGGGGATGGTGGCGTTGTTGATGTACCAGTTGTAAGTTAGGACATCGTTGCCAGAGTCGCTAGCGGTGGCGATAAGTTGGATTGTTTCGCCTTCTTTAATGTTGGTAGGGATGGTGATGTTGTCGATGGTGGGCGCGACATTTTTCACCGTGACATCGATGGTTTGAGTGGTGATGGCTCCATCGCTGTCGATAACTTCTAATCGGACTGGATAAATGCCGTTGTTGAGGAATTTATAGTCGATTGTTTGTCCGGTGATTGGCGTGGTGGAGTTGTTGATGTACCAGTTATAGGTTAAGGCATCGTTCCCGGCATCGCTGGCGGTAGCGGTAAGTTGGACTGTTTCGCCTTCTTTGATGTTGGTGGGGATGGTAATCGAATTGATGGTAGGTGCGAGGTTATTGATGGTTACGTCAATGGTTTGGGTGGTAATAGCTCCATTACTATCGATGACATCTAGTTTGACTGGATAACTGCCACTATTAGCGAAGTTATAGTCGATTGTCTGTCCGATGATGGGGGTGGTTGCACCGTTGATGTACCAGTTGTAGGTGAGGGTGTCGTTACCGGAGTCGCTGGCGGTGGCTGTCAGTTGGACTGTTGAGCCTTCGTTAATATTCGTCGGGATATTGACGGTGTTAATAGTGGGGGCGAGGTTGGTAACTGTGACTTGGATGGTTTCGGTGGTGCTGGCTCCGTCATTGTCGGTGACGGTGACGGTGACGTTGTGGGTGCCGGATTTGGTGAATTGATGACTGGGATTATTTACGCTACTGACGGGATTACTACCATCGCCAAAGTTCCAGGTGATGGTGTGGGTGTCGTTAATTCCACTATCGCTATAGTTAGCGATAAAGGTAATCGCTTCTCCTTGGTTGATATTGGTGTTAATCGATTTATTGACTACTAATGTGGGAGCGACGTTATCTACTGTTAGTTGAGTAGATTGTTGGGTGGTACCGCCGTCCTTATCGGTGACGGTTAGAACTACGTTATAAGTGCCGTTATCGACAAATTGATGGACGATATTTTGACCGATTACAGTTTGACTGCCATCGCCTAAATCCCATGTGTAGGTTAGGTTATCGCTGCTACCACCGTCTTTGGCTGTGGCTTTGAGTTGGATGGTTTGTCCTTCGTTAATTTGGTTGGGAATAAGGACGGTTTCAATCGTCGGTGGGAGGTTGTTGACGGTGATGTTGACGGTGGCGAGGTTGGAGATTTGTCCGTCGGTGCCGAAGCCGAGATAGGTGAAGCTGTCGTTACCGACGTAGGTGGAAACGGGTTGGTAAGTGAGTTTACCGTCGGGGGTTTGGGTTAGTGTGCCGTGGGTGGGTTGGTTGATGATTTGGATCTGGCTGACGTTGGTGTCGTTGGTGGTTAATAGGGTGGGATCTAGGGTAAGAGGGGTGTTTTGGTTGGTAACTAGGGTGTCGTTTTTGGTGACGGGGATGGGTTGGGTGTCGGTGAAGAGTTTTACGTCGTCGATGGTGACGGTGCTGGTTCTTGCGCCGAATCCTAAGAGGTTGAAGTAGAGGGTGGCTTGGGTTGTTGGGGTAACTTGGGTGAGATCGATCGTGACGATGCTGCTGTTGTTACCGAGTGTGGTGATGGTGACTTTATCGCTCTTATGGATGGTGCCGTTGGCTTGGATATTCAGGAGGGAGTCGGTGTGATTTAAGCCGATAGATGTTCCGGCGAGGGGGTTGAAGGTGTTGGTGTCGAGGAGGGCAACTTCAAAGGCATCGTTGGCGGTTTTGGTGGTGTCTCCGGTAACTAGATGGTTGTCAATGATTGTGAATTGGAGGGTTTTTGCGCCTGTGGGGATGATGAAGGCTTGGGTGAGTTCTGAGAGTTTTTGGGACTGTTCGGTGAGGGTGGCGGTGCCGTTGATGATGTTGGTCGCACCAAGAGTGTTCCAGGTGGTGGGGGTGGTGAAGTCGCCGTTGGTGATGCCGATGAGTGCGCCTGCGGTGAGGTTGGCTGAGTTAAGCGTGCCTACACCCGACACCCAACCCCCGATTCCCGAATTAATCGCATCAATCATTGCTAGGTTTAACGCTGATGGCAGTTTACGAACGCCAGGTTTGAGGCTGGTGTTCATGAGATCGTAGGGGTGGAAGGTGGTGTCGAGGTGGGAGCCGTCGGGGGTGAGGTGGGCGGTAATTCCACTGTTGATGAAGGTGGAGATGCCGTTGATGTTTTGGACGTAGGCATCGAAGGCATTATTGCCACGAATGATGCCTTTGAGGTGTCCGAGTTCGTGCAGGATGGTGGTGAGGAGATCGTATTTGCCTGCGGCTGCGCCTGTGGTGGCGCGGAAGGCGGTGGAGGTGAGGGTTTGGTCGAATTCCGAGTTATCGTCGGGGGTGGTGTCGATGAACCAGCCGAGGCTATTGCCGTCGGTGTCGAGGGTGAGGGTGCCGGAGTTGGGACGATTGTTGGTGTCGTATCCGGTGATGGTGGCGGAGGCCAGTTGTCCGGTGGGGAGATCTGTGATCTCTATTTTGAGGTTAAATGGTGTTGGGGATTGAAGGAATTCTGTCCAGGCGGGTACTGTTGTGTTTTGGAGGTTGGGGTTATGACTCGTGAGGAGTTGTTGGAGCGTTATGCTGCTGGGGAGAGAGAATTTAGTGGAGTCGATTTGAAAGAAGTTGATTTGAGCAATGTCACCCTGCGGCATATTATTCTGGTCAGAGCTAATCTCCAAAGCTGTATCTTGTCGAATGCCGACCTCATTGATGCTCAACTGATGAATATTAACCTTAGTGGGGCTGATTTGAGGGGCACTAGGCTGTCTTGTGATTTGAGCGGGGCTAATTTGCAGGGGGCAAGTTTGCATAATGCCAAAATGTGGAAAGTTCGATTGAGAGGAGCCAATTTGTCCCATGCTAATCTGAGTGGAGCTGATATGGGGCAAGCTAGTCTTGACGGTGCTGACCTCTCCTATGCCAATTTGCAAGATGCCTTCTTGGAAGAAGTTTTGTTTGACTGCGATTTGTCCTACACCAACCTGTGTGGAGCTATCACTACTCCCAATATTGACGCTCTTTTCAAGCCCGCCATTTTGTGCAACACCATTATGCCAGACGGCAGTATCCGGAATGATGATTGTTGAGTCAGAGTGACTAGCTAATTCATCCCAAGCCATTAATGAGGCTGTTGGAGCTAAAAGCTGCTCAACTCGCTGTCTAATTTCAGCCGGATCTCTAGATTCAATGGCATTTTGAATGGCGGTTGGCACATTCGACAAGAAGTTGTACTCAGTGACTGATTCAAAGAGATCGACATTGCTAATATAGTCCAGCCAACTTCTTCCTCCTACAGAGTCATTGTTAGGTGTGTCCACAACAAAAGAAGAAACGTAGGGTGGGCACTGCCCACAGGCAATTTAGAGCCGAAGCAATAAAAGTTAAAACTGTTTTATTCGATCGAATAATCTCTTCACCAATCGATCGCAAAGCGTGCCGTAAGCAATCGATATTAACCACTTCAAATATTCATATTACTAAATCTAAAATGGTCTGTGGGCAGCATTTCAAGCCGAAGTAATAATAGTTTAAACTGTTTGATTCGATCGCAATCTCTTCACTAATCGATCGATATTAAACACCCCAAATATTTGTCCTGTTAAACAAAAAATGGTGCTGGTGGACAATGCCCACCCTACTATGAAATATTCACTCTACGGGATATTTGATGCTATTCACCCATTTCTAAATCTATCAAACTCGTTACGGCTGGCGTAAAAATATTCCCACTGCACTGACAACCCCATTGAGCATCGTATTCACCTCGCTTTACTCCACGGTGAAAGCTCGAATACTGCCAATCATGAACGCATTTCACTAAACCATGCTTGACAGGATTGAAATGTAAATAATCTAAATGTTTGCGAAGATCGAACTCGTCACGAATCGTATGCTCATAAAATCGCCGCTGCCAAACATTACTCTCCCGATGCTTTTTGCGGGATTCACACACATTTTCTGGTAGATTATTTACCCCGCGCAAAGCACGCGTAAATAACACCTTCATCCGCCCGACACGATAAGAGTAATCGCGATCGTCAGGTGGTAAAGTCCACAAGAAATGAATGTGTTCGGGGAGAATGACCGCAGCATCGATCGTGAATGGTTTTTCTGCCATCATCAGATTGCAAGCTTGTCGCAATCGATCGATATTTTCTGGTACTAAAAATAACTTCTCCCGCTGGTAAGTAATCAGCGTGAGAAATATACTACTTCCAGGAATATTAGCACGACGATATTCTGGCATGATTAGTTCGATCGATCTAGCTACTTATTTAGATATATCTAGTAAGATTAACTCGATATCTTTCCTTCTTGGTAATCGTAACTTCACCAATTTCCAATCTACCCTTACCGCGAATTGCGACTAGATCGCCAGACTTGAGCGCATGAGCGGATTGACCGACTTCTTTCCAGTTAACTCGGACATCGCCACTAGAAATTATATCGACCATTTTACTGCGCGACATGCCAAATCCGGCGGAGGCGATCGCGTCCAATCTTAGAGACGCTTCGGTCGTCACCATTTCTTTTTTCTTAGGTTCGCGAATCTTTAATTCACTTAATTCAATTCGTCGAGTTTTGACGGGTACCGATCGCACTTGAGTTAGACTAGTTTCTAAAAATTCCACTAATTCTGGTGACACGATCGCTTGCGCGCCTTGTTCGCCTAAAACGATAATATCGCCAGTTTTATCTCTGACAATACCACAGCCTAACATCGCACCCAAAAAATCTCGATGGGTGGGCGGATCGAACAAGAAATTTCCGGCAATTTGGATTGCGGCCAAGGGGACTTGACTCGGCTCGAAAGGAATATCGCTACGACAGATCCCCAACCTTTGGCGCTCGGCTTGCGGATAGCCGCCAGTAGCAATGATTTCGATATCGCTGAGGCGACTGAATACGCCTTGAATATCGGCGATTTCCGGCGGCGAGAGGAAGTCCGTTTCGACTACTTCCCAAGTTTTGATGGCTTGTTCGGCTAAATCGATCGCGCGTGCTACAACTTCACGATTTTCGACTCTTTTTAATAATTCTTCTCTTGGGAGCATTCGGTAATTAATTGATAATTGATAATTGATAATTAATAATTACTAATTATTAACTGTTTATTCTTACATAAATAGTCTGACCTCATCTGAAGTGATACTTAAAACCTCACCGCCAAAAGTTT
>NZ_JANMZA010000430.1:0-6764 GCF_031382685.1 Chamaesiphon sp. OTE_8_metabat_110
GGGAGACGGGGGGACGGGGGGACGGGAAAGTGCTTGATATTGCTTTTACTCCTAAGCCCTAAAGCCTAAAGCCTAATTCCTAATCCTCTAGATAATTGTTAAAATATAGGTAATCACAAATTTCTCAATATAAGCGGCGAGCGAGGTATTTATCTAAAGATCTCGATGCTCCTGGCAAAATGCAAAGACGAACTCTATTATCGGCTGCGTTGTTACCGATCGGTACAGCGACTGGACTTTATTTTTTATCCACCCAGACACCTCCAATGACAAAGACACAAGGCGAATTTGAGATCGTAAAAACTGACGAAGAGTGGAAACAAATCCTGACTCCCGAACAGTTTAGTGTATTGCGGAAACACGGTACAGAACGCGCTGGCACCAGTATTCTCGACAAAGAGTATGGTAAAGGTCAATTTGTCTGTGCTGGCTGCGATTTACCGCTGTTTGTCTCCGATACCAAGTTTAATAGTGGCACGGGTTGGCCGAGTTTCAACGATCCGATTCCTGGCGCGATCGATACTTCTGTAGACAAATCCTTATTTGCTACCCGCACTGAAGTCCATTGCCATCGCTGCGGCGGACACTTGGGACATGTATTTGAAGACGGCCCGAAACCGACAGGTTTACGCTACTGTATGAATGGTATTTCCATGAAGTTTATCCCTGCTGCATAGGTAAACTTTCAGGCAGACGATCGCTACCGATCGTCTGCCTGTATTGTATTCTAATATATAAAAATATCCTAATATTCTACATTCATTATTATATTTACTCACTATAATAAAGACAGCGAGTATTCTCACTCGAATTATTAAGTTACGATCGCTCGACCTTCTCAATCGATCTCGACAACCATACATCTATTAGATGAGGTAAATCATGTCACAAACTGTTGCAGATTGGATGAATCGCGAGTTGCTAACTGTTACTCCCAGCACGCAGCTATCAGACGCAGTTAAGTTATTAGTCGATCGACATATTAGTGGTTTACCTGTAATTGATGATGAGGGTAAATTAGTCGGTGTAATTTCCGAATCAGATTTGATGTGGCGCGAGCAAGGTGTCGAGCAACCCCCCTATATGCTCTTTTTGGGTGGTGTAATTTATTTCCAAAATCCGCTGACATACGAGCGAGATCTACATAAGGCGTTAGGGCAAACCGTTGGTGAAGTGATGACACCTCATGTAATCTCTATTACGGCGGATACAACGCTACCAGAAGCCGCCAAAATCATGCACGATAAAAAGATTCACCGTTTACCTGTGGTAGATGAAAATAACCACCCGATCGGCATTATTACCGAAAGTGATATCGTCCGCGCGATCGCATCTGTGTAAACTTAGATAAGATCGATACAGCGAAATCCTCGACTTCTTAAAGAAGTCGGGGATTTTGACCATTCTAGCTTACTACTCGATCGCATCATTTAGAATTAGACAATGTTTGGGGTTCGTGCAATACGCCTGCAATAATCTTCCAGTCACCTTCGGCTTTACGCATTGTATAGGTAAACCCAAAGTGTTCGATTTCCTCATCTGCTTGATTAAATCGCTTGGCAACTCCAACAACTAGTCCTTGATTGTCACTGAGTTGACTAACTTGAAGCGAGAGAATCTTACTCTCTTTGAAATTGTCATGTCTTAACTTATCCATAAGAGCTGTGAATAACCCAATTACCTCATTTGACTCGTTCATAACCATGACTAAATCCGAACTCATCATTATCGAAGGTACTTGAAAAAATGGTTCAACTTTTGTTGGATCTAGTAAGTTAAATGCTTCTGCATATTTAAGAAATGTATCGCGAATTGCATCGAGTTGGTTGTTCATAATCTTTTTTCTGGATTAGGTTGTTGGTGTAAAAAGAGCCGAATCAAATCGGCGGTGGTATCTGCATGGCTATATGAAAATCCATGCGCTGCCTCGACAATTATTTCCAATTTGGCATTAGGAATTTTGGCTGCTAGTAGATCGCTATTCGATCGAGGAATTGCAATATCCTTATCTCCGGTGATGATGAGTGTGGTGGCTTGAATATCGCTCAAAGTATCGCAAGTATCGTGGCTTGCAAAGGCTTGAATCTGACGCTGCAAAGCTGCATCGCGACTATGCAATGGGGTCGTTTCGGCGAGAAATTCTGTGAGTTCCTGACTATTGGCTTTAATGAATGTGGGCGTAAATAGTAAGTCTAAAAGATTGCCACTCATCACACCACTGATATCACCCATCTGACTGCAATTACCCCCCGCCATCGCACAGCCGAGAATCAGCTTATCTAGCTTATCGGGATATTTTAGAGCAAATTGCTGGGCGATCGCACCACCCATACTGACACCAAATACATGCGCTTTGGGAATGTTCAATGCGTCTAATAACCCTGCGGCATCATCTGCCATGTCTACGATACTATACGGACGTGGGGATGGGCTGGTGAGTCCAGCATCGCGATTGTCGAAGAGGATAAGTTGATAGTTTTGAGCGAGTAATTCGGTGAATTTATTGCCCCAATCGAGCAGGCTAAAACTCAAACCCACGATCATCAGTAACGGTTTGCCGCTACCTTTGATTTTGTAGTTGATGTCAATATCGCCGACGGTGATTTGTGTCATGGATTTCATAGATACCAATTTCCCTAGAATTTGCACTTCTTTAGTTAATCGTTTATCAAAGCACAGGGTGTGTTAGCGCGGAAAACAACGCACCACCATTTAGTTACAATCGATTAAACCATGTTTGTCCGCAAATACATGAAGTGATTTCATCATTTGGTCAAAGAAAGGATTGCTAGGTTCTAAGGGAGAGTTGTTAATTGACAATACTGGATTTTTCAAAGCAACACTAGCATGAGGGACGGCAAAATTCTTACCAATTCTAAATATTTCTGCTGATGGAGATCGATTCACCAATTCTTCGATCTCATCAATGTCTGCGGTGGTATCTGCTTCAGAATGTGCTGCAAATAGCGGTTGATTTAAGACATCTCGATCGGTCAGTAAATCTAATTCTTTAATTAGTTTCGATAATTCTCTCGCTCCGCCAATATCCATCTTAGAATATCGAAAGGGATTACCACTAGGTGAACTATTGATGAGACTACTGCGATCGATCTGGTCGAAAATATTAGCTAGAGGGGTTCGGAGAAAGATTTCAGCCAGATTGCCAGCATGGCTAGCTAAACCTAATGCAGCAGAAAATAGGAAAACTCCACCATCGATCGCCGCTTCGTTATTGAGAGCCATTTCAACACTTAATGTACCACCTGTTGATAATCCCCCGATCGAGACTTGTCCACCACTTTCTCTAGCTCGATCGATCGCAAATCTGACATCTTTGCGCCACTCGATTAAAGATGCGTCTTTCATGTCTTGAGGATTTTTTAAGCCATGCGCGCGAAGCAAGGGGATATAGACATCAAAACCCATTTTGGAGAAAAAATACTCACCGATATCTCTCATGAAGTAAGGCGAGTCTGTCAATCCATGTACTAAAACAATAGCATTTCTCGGCTGTCCATCATCTTCATGTTTGAATATCTGCGGATGACATCGATCGCGCACATCATCCCGATCTATATATCCTTTAAAGTGTCGATCGTAATATTCATCCCAATCCATTAGTATCATTTAACTATCTCCGCCATTTTCTTCGATATTTGCTTTAATTGTTTTTTAGGTACACTCGCTGAATCTTGACCGATACCTGTCATGTACACGAACTCTAAATTATGATTATCTTGTATTGAATCTGTACCAATTGTGAAATAAATAGGATTACCTGTATGCTCAAGAGTTTTCATTCCCCTAGTCTTGAGATCGTTGTAAGTTTTCACAATAAAATTTTCTTCCACTTCTTCTGGTGATACAGGTCTTTCTATTGAAAAAATGTTGGCTGTCGATCCTGGTAATGTCGGTATAATATCCTCTGTGTTCGCAATGCGCCAATGTTGGACACCACTATAATTTAATTTAGTTGCTAATTCTCGATCGCAGCATCGAGGACTTGCGAAAGTATAAACTATAATCTTATTTGGATCGATGCCTGAATCAATTAGATCGGGAATAATTAGCGTTGCTAATGCTCCACCCAAACTGTGACCTGCAATAAAAATGTGTTTGGCATTACTCAATGTTGCTAACACTGCTTCAATCTCTTCTCTAATATCTAGATAAATTGAATAAAATCCTTTCGTTGTTATCCCCCATTTTTTACCTGCAACAGAAATATATTTGTCATACTTAATCGCAGTATTGTTATACCACTCATAGGCTGTCCGCGTTCCTCTAATAATAATGAAAGCATCTTCATCTTTTGTAGCAACAAAGCCAAAAACCTTCTTTTTTCTGTCATGGGTCAATTCGGTAACTCCATTAAATCCATCTGGAAGCGACCATGTACCTTCTCCTTGTTGTTCAAACTGAGCATAAGCAGATCCTATTAGTATTGCTAGCTCACGAGCCGTAGCTCCATGAAAATCGCTAAAATTTTCTCGATCGAAAGACATTCCTTTAAAATCCTCTAAATTTGCCATAATTATTCACTCTTAAATCTGTGTTTGTACAATAGTTCAATAGCTGGTGACGTTACCAAATCGGCAAGAAAACAGGCTCAGTTGCAGCAAGGACTTGGAAGAATTTATCTAGGCAACTTTCCTGGTAGAAACGTGGTTAGACTCAAAGATAACCTCGATCGAGTAGTCAGTAACTAAAATTTTTGCAGGCTGTAAAGTAATGTGAAGCGATCGAACATCCGGTATATCGGTTCGTTGGCGTTGGCGAAGCCTGCCGTAGGCACAGCCTCTCTGAAAGAGAGTCGATCGATAATTCCGCTCTACTGTCTAGATTCACTCGATCGAAATCCCAATCTCACAAAATTAAATAATGATTGCTAAGTAGGTAGATGCAATTATTTATAAAATAGATTATGTCTGAAACATAGCTGGTGGGAAGTATCCACCCTACTTGCCTACTTGCTACTGTAGTCAGAATGATCCGTAGAGGGGAACAGCACCAAGGACTTTTTGGCAACTTATCTATCTGACATTTAATTGTGCTTACCTAATTATTAATCGGCATCTTTAATCTTTTTTCTCATACGAAAAGCTGCCGTACCACCGATTAATGTGCCAATAATCGTAAATGGTTCGGGGACAGCAGCAGTAGAGCTATTTATTTGACCATGAACTAAATTATCGAATAATAGACCACCGTTCCCACTCAAAGTTAAAGAGGTAATCGGAGTCGTCGATGTCAAACCAATAAATTGCACATTGTTACCAATTGTAAATGTGGTGGAATCGCCCGTTGAAATACTAACTGTATTTCGGTCATTAATGTTGTATGGTAAAACATCTAATCCTACAGCAGTAACAAATGATGGAAGTGTTGCGGTAATAGGATTACCACCTGCTCCTGTTCCTACAATAGTACTAGCCCCTTGAAGAGGAATAGCACGATTACAATTATCAAAACGAGAGGGTAATGTGGCACAATTTAATACGAATGGGTTATCACGACTACTACTAAACGTAACTCCAGATACAGTGGCGGGAACATTCAATGAAATAGCTGTATTGGGTGGGGTAAGTCCCTCAAAATCGACTGTCGATATTCCTGTTGTTGCAGCAAGAAATGCAGATTTACTCGTATAAAGAGTAGCTGCTTGACCGACTTGTGCAAATCCAAAACCAGCACTGACAGAGAAAACTAGGATAGCGGCGCGTGTTTTTTGTAACATAAATTTATTAGAGAAATGAAATATTTAGCAGCAGATGGAGAAAAGCGTAAGCTGAAAATAGCGCGAATTTAAAAATCATCGTACTATGTTGAAACACATGCGAGCTATCGTGAATCATCTTTCACTGTCTGTGGTACCTGCATACACAAAGCGATCTCTTTATCAATGCGTAGGTCTTAGAGACATGCTTGAATTTCACTGTTTAAATATAATCTCGACCCGATCGATCTGTCAGTAATAAAAAGTAACTAAAAGTAAGTAGTTATCCTCGATCGATATTAAGTAATGTAAACCTTCTGTCGTATAAATTACAATTTCACACGATCGAATCGATCTATACTATCTCTAATTCACGATCTATCTAGTAGCGATCGACCTTAAATGACTGGACAAGAAGCTCTCAGAATCATCGATCGATTGCTCGAACAACATCAACGCGGATCGCTCAGTACGCTGCAAACTGAGATCGTCTCAAAAGTATGGAATCGCGATTCCTATCAGGAGATCGGGAGAGAGTTGGGTTATGAGCCGGAATATATCAAACAAGTTGCATCGCAGTTGTGGCGGTTGCTCTCGGTGATAGTTGGGGAAAGAGTTTCCAAAGGGAATCTCTGTGCGATCCTCCAGGGTTATCAAACATCCTTGGCGACGACTAATTGGGGAGAAGCAATTGATGTTTCCCGCTTTTATGGGAGAGAGACTGAGTTAGAAACGCTCGAACAGTGGATTTTCGATAGTCGTTGTCGGGTGGTGGGAATTTTTGGTTGGGGTGGCATTGGTAAAACCGCGCTTTCTGTGAAACTGGCTCAACAGTTGGAGTCTCAGTTTGATTGTGTGGTATGGCGAAGTTTGCGACAAGCGATCGATCCGCAGGATTTATTGAATGAAATTTTGCCGATTTTGATTGGTTCCGAGGTGCAGGAAAGTTCGATCTCCTTACTGATGCAGCAATTGCGCCAAAAACGCTGTTTACTGATCTTTGATAACGTCGAGTCAATTTTGCAAGCCGGAACTCAAAATGGCTGTT
>NZ_JANMZA010000441.1:0-2077 GCF_031382685.1 Chamaesiphon sp. OTE_8_metabat_110
ATATTGGCGGCGAAAATGAAGACTGGGAGATCGATCCTAGTTATAAAGAGTCATTATTCCAGGATATTAATTAACACTCGATCTGTAAAGTAGAGGGTTCAGAAACCCGACTTTTCCAAAAAGTCGGGTTTCTGAACCCTCTATTTTACAGATCGAGTGTTAATTAATATCCTGGAATAATGACTCTTTATAACTAGGATCGATCTCCCAGTCTTCATTTTCGCCGCCAATATACATCTGGACAATTTCGACGTATTCGGTATTTAATTGAGAGAGAGAGTTGATCAAAACATCAAGGGCGATCGCATCGCTAGTACCCAGATCCATCCAGCAGCGTGCCCAGTTGCCCTCATATTCAAAATCACCCATATTGTGCATCACCGACATCATGGTGCTGTCAGCAGCATCATTGTCATAGTCCATATAACTCAGATCCAAACCTGTTTCTTGGACTTGGCTATTCTCGGCATTAAAGCCACCTAATTTGCCCAAGAAAAACCATGAGGAAAAAACTTCTTCAACTAGCTTTTTCTCTTGTTCGGATGGGACATTGACAAACTCTAACCAAAACCAAACATCAAATTGACTGAATTCACGAAATTGGACTTGCATGGTAATTAGGCTTTAGGTTTTAGGCTTTGGGCTTTAGGTTCTAGCCCGAATAAATGTAGGGTGGGCAATGCCCACCATCTAGAATCTACCCTTTACTTAAATAAATCTGGTTAAATTGATCCGATATCTTTCCTTTTTGGTGATGGCGACTTCGCCGATTTCTAGTCTGCCTTTACCGCGAATTGCAACTAGATCGCCTGCTTTGAGGGCGTGGGAAGATTGACTAACATCCTTCCAATTTACCCGCACGTCGCCGCTAGAAATAATATCAACCATCTTACTGCGAGACATGCCAAAACCAGCAGAGGCGATCGCATCTAATCGCATCGAAGCTTCGGTTGTTACCATCTCCTTTTTCTTCGGTTCCCTAATCTTTAATTCGCTTAAATCAATCTGTCTAGTTTTGACAGGAACAGATCGAACTTGAACCAAATTGGTTTCTAAAAACGGTACCAATTCGGGCGCAACGATCGCTTGAGCACCCTGTTCGCCAAGGACGATGATATCACCTGTCTTGTCTCTAACGATGCCACAGCCCAGCATCGAACCCAAAAAGTCCCGATGGGTAGGCGGATCAAACAAGAAGTTACCCGCGATATGTACAGCCGCTAGGGGGACTTGACTAGGTTCAAATGGTAGCTCACTCCGACAGATACCCAAACGTTGCCGCTCGGCTTGGGGATAGCCACCTGTCGCGATAATTTCAATATCGGAGAGACGGCTAAATACTTCCCGAACTTCGGCAATTTCTGGCGGGGAGAGAAAGTCGGTTTCGACTACTTCCCAACTTTTGATTGCTTGCTCGGCCAAATCGATGATTCTGGCGACGATTTCACGATTCTCGACTCGTTTTAGTAGTTCTTCTCTCGGTAGCATTTGAAATTAGTTAAAGGTTGAGAATCTTGTAGGGGTGGGTTTATACAATTGATTTAGATTGCACTAAAAATTTACTTTGAACCCACCCTCACCCACTAGTTATGAAATGATCGGCGGCAATTTCAAATTCGAGATGTTTTACCGATTTCCCACTAATAATCGATTGTTGCTGGTGGGGTTGGGCGGGTTCGTTTAGTACTTAATGGTAAGTTACGAGTATTTTTAGCATAAACCCGCCCCTACGACAGACAGAAATAGGTTTGAATTTGAAATTGCTGAATAATCGGCTCTCTACTGATACATATCAATGTAGCTTTGAATATTTTCTGGATCGAACTTGCGTAATACTGTTGTTGCTTGCTGGAGCAATAGCTGTGAACCTTCAACGACAATTAGATATTTCCCGGCATTAAGACGGTTACGATATGGCAGCGCGTCGCCACTCCCGAAGGCAATTCCACCACCGCCACCGATGAACACACTACCCATCGCGCCACCGATGGCACCGAGCAATCCGCCGATGATTCGATCACCTATTTCTCCTGCCCAGGCAAATGTGTGGAGATTAGTTGAGAAACTAAAGCCAAGT
>NZ_JANMZA010000443.1:0-12777 GCF_031382685.1 Chamaesiphon sp. OTE_8_metabat_110
CTAGGGGTGAGGGGTAAAAGGTAATGAATCTGTGTATACACAAGTCTGTTAAAGTTGCTGCATAGCCCCTCTACCCCACACTTCGGCAAGCTCAGTGCATCGCCCCAGCCCTCCCCTTATAAAGGGGAGGGAGCGAAAGCCCCCCCTTTATAAGGGGGGGTTGGGGGGGTAAACCCAGCGAAAACGAAGCCCAGCCGACTTGTGTACACAAGGTAGGGTAATGAATGGGGTCGATATTCGATGTCGATCCCCAGACATCTGCGATCGTGGAGATGGTACTCACTGAATTCGATCGTCACTAAATACCACAGCTAATGGTTACTCTTGGGCTGATTCCTTGCGTTGTGAGAATCCCCAGGTAAAAATAATTGCCACTAGCGCGATCGTGATTTGTTCGGGAATCTCCAAATCGGGATAGAGTGCGCGAACTAGCAGCTTAACTCCCACCAACCCAACGGCAACATAACCAGCGTCTTCAAGATGGGTGTATTCTCCCAACCAGCGGATAAATAAGTCTGCCATAAACCGGAGTAAAATAATGCCGATCGTCGCGCCAGCAATCACCAACCAAGTATCGGTTGATACCGCGATCGCGGTGGCTACGCTATCGAGCGAAAACGCCAAATCGGTAATAGCAATAATCGGAATCACTTGCCACAGCGAAGTGTATTGAGGACGTAGTGGTTCCCCATCCTCATCTTTACCCGCTGTAAAGTACTTAAATACCAACCACAGTAGATAAGCAGCCCCCAACACCTGAAATTGCCAGTAACGCACTACCCAAGTAGCAGCGACGATTAGTGTCATCCGGAGGATATAGGCAAAGAGCAGACCGAGATTTAGGGCTTTGGGACGGAGTTTTTCGTCAACCAAGCCTTGAGAAATGGAGGCGAGGGCGATCGCATTATCGGCTGATAGTACAGCTTCTAGCGCGACTAGCACTAGCAACAAGATTGGTGTAGACATACCAATATCTATTGGTAACTCGATCGGTTTGTCTATCATCGATGAAGTAAAGAGGATTGGATAGTGTAATGGTAATTTTCAGCTAGCAGCGACACCTGAAAATTTTAAGCTGTATCGGTGGGATCGCGCCACTATCATTTTACCAAACTTAGCTGCTCTTACCCTCTTTTACCCGATCGCCATCATCGCACCGCTCCAAAGATCGATCGCCGCGCTCTTGATTTGATCAGTCTGCGAAATTGTCAGAACTAGCAGAAAATTGCTAATCTACTCGACCTGATATTAACAAGCTAGTGCCGAAATTATTTAGCAATCGATCGATCGATTGTAATATTTATCACGTTTTAATTAATCCTTGACAATTCAAGATCCAGATTGCTGCACTCACAAGGTTTGAGGTTTTATCGATCGCGATCTGGCTCAAATTGTTCGAGCAAACGCCGATTTTGAGTAAATTAGCAATAGAGAAAAGTACTGTTTTAGATCGATATATTTTTTTAAATTGCGTATTTAGTCGTATTAACAAAAATGACGAAGAAATATAGTATCTAGGTGATTTACTTTCAAAAAACACATTTAGCACGTTCGCTAAACTCCTCACCAACATTGGATCGCGCCACTTATCTTTAAGGATTATTCAAATGATCGAAGTAAAAAAGCAAGTTAAATATCTGATGTGTGGCGGACTAACGCTGTTTGCTCTAGCTGGAGCAGCTCCTGCTCATGCGGTATCTTTTGTGAACACTTTTCGCCCACCGGGGAACACTACCGAAGTTGGTACAGTAGATCCAGCCACCGGGGCCTATACTCGTTACAGTTCGAGTGCATTACAGTTGACTGACATTGCATTGAATGCAGCTAATCAGTTGTATGGCGTTACCTACGATCAATTATACCGACTTAATGCAGGAACGGATACTCAAGCAATCGTAGGTGACTTAGGCGTAACTGGCATTAACGGTCTAGCCTTTGATAACAACAATAATCTATATGGACTTGGGGGACGTAGTAGCTCCATCGGCGTGGGGAACCCTGGCTTTTATAGTATTAGCACTACCACTGGTACTGCCTCATTAATTAGCAACCTTGGTGCGTTGGCACCCACAGCATTTGGTAACGGTAACGCAACTAACGGTGATAGTAGCGACCTTGTTTTCAATCCCAGCACTGGCGAGTTCCTGGCTGTATCAGGAAATAATAATGCTCAGTTGTTATCGATTTCCTTAACTGGTACGACGAGAACAATTGGTGCTGGCACTGGCTTCAACTTCGTTTCGGGATTGACGTTAGATGGTGGTGTCTTGCGGGGGTATACTACCAATAAAAATCAGATTACGATCGATATCGCTACCGGAGTAGGTGCTTTCGATAAACAAGTCAGCGGTATTGTAGTATTGCTAGATGGCTCTAATTCTTCGATCGGGGGTGCCGCATCAACCATCTCTGCAACGGCAGTGCCCGAACCAAGTGCGATGGGAGGGTTTGCCTTTTTAGGCGTTTGTTTTGGTGCCCGGATGTTGCTCAAGCGCAAACAGCGACTCATCGTTGATGCTAACGATGCAGAATAGCATTTTTGCCTAATTATCTCGATCGTCATTGTATACTGCTGGCGATCGATCCTACCAAGCAGCAAAATAGGCATGAGCGATCGTCTCATGTCTATTTTGCTTTAATCTACTAGGTTTTAGATACATTTAGAACGATCTCCATAGATGTATTCGAGTAGAAATCGATCGAGTTCACATAGCTTAGTAATTATAGTTACAAACTAGTGTTTATGCACTAAAATATTAAAGCAAAACTAAATCTATAACTTAGCGATTGCTTGGTGCAATTTCTAGGCGGGGCAGCATCCACAGTGGATGTCAGTTTTCCTCAACTTTACTTATTACCTAACCTATGAATAGCTGCATTTTAATGGCGGAGATTATCAAAAATCCCGAGCTACGCTACACTGCTGATAACCAGATGGCGGTAGCTGACATGTTCGTTCAGTTTTCGCCGCCACCGGGTAGCCGTCCCGAGGAGCGACACCCGACAATTGAAGTTGTCGGCTGGGGCAATTTGGCAACAGAAATCAAGGAAAATTATAAAATCGGCGATCGCGTGACGATCGAGGGTCGTCTAGAAATGACGACAATGGAGCGGGATGGCTATAAGGAGAAACGTGCCAAATTAGTTGCCAGCCGCATCTATCGAATTACGGCTGTAGATACTCCTACCGCACCAATGGGTGCATCGGCATCTGTCGCCCCCAGTTCTCCCCCAGCCAGTACTAGAGCGACTACCACAGCCGCGCCTCGTGCTGAAGAACCACCAGCATTCGATGCAGACGATCTCGACAAAATTCCTTTCTAATCAATTCTTTGGCAGTTTAGCAATTGTCTCTGTGCTGCTAGATCCCCGACTTTTCTAAAAAGTCGGAGATCTTTTCGATCTAAGCGCACTCTTAAAAGAGATCGTCTTATCGATCGACTTTACAGCGAATCGATAAACACCTCATCCGTCCAACTACCATGCAAGCCGTAGGGAATATGATGAGTCAGATGTAAAGTCGCGACTGCTCCTTTGGTGAGATCTGCGGCGTCGAGGATGACTACAGCAGATCGATCCTTCTTCCCATCATAAATCATCAAAATCAGCCAGCCATCGTCCTCCTGAGTGCCACCAGGACGCTGTACGAACACGGGTTCGTTGACATATCCGGTTGGGGCTGCCGTCCATAACTGTTGTGCGCCAGTTTCGCGATCCAATTTGAGGATGCTTTGAAGGGGTGCGTTGCCGTCGAGGGTTTGAGCGGCACCGAGATAGACGTAGCGATAGGGATTGCCAACGTTGGCGGGGTTAATGGTGGGGAATTCACAACAGCGGGGTTCGACAAGGTGACTAGTAGCACGATTGGTTGCTAGATCTAATTCAAATCGCCAAAATTGTCCTGGGGTGAGCGTCCCAAAATCGATCTCGCGGAAGTCTTTGTCGGGTTCGACTTCGGGAAAAGTTGCATAAGCAATTGAATCGATCGAGATCTTACCATTTTGCTCGAAGGCATTGGCATGGTGGAAGACAAAACCCGATTTAGTTTCCAGCGTCCGCATTTTTTCACCACTGTGCGGATTGCGGGGAATGACGATGATTTTTGTGGGTTTTTCGGGTTGGAACTTAACACATTCACCCGCACCTTTTAGTCCAAACAGGAAGGGAAAAGGATTGAAGCCAACGGGATTTTGGAAGAAGATGCAGTAGTTGGGCGTAATCGCAAAGTCATGAATGAAAGCAAAGCCAGGAATGGTATGCGAATGCTCGACGACAACTTTACCATCGAGATCTAGTTCGTAGATGGTAATCCCTGTTAGCAGTCCAGTAGTATCAAATTTGCCCGCTTTTAATCCAAAGTTCACCATCCGCTCTTGTTTGGGATCGAATAGTGGATGCGCGGCAAAGGGATCGCCAGGTTTGAGGGTATTATTGAGATATTCTATTCCTAATGTGTCTAAAGTTTTGGGGTCTAATCGATGGGGTTCGGCTGCTTCCCACAGCGCGAGTAATTTACCACCCCAGTAGACGACTTGGGTATTGGCAATATTCTTGAGGTTGACATCAAAAGCGTTATTCAACCAGCCACCAGCTTTTTGGGTACCAAAGACACCACGATAGAGAAATTTACCAGCAGATTGTTCGGCTACATATGCCTCTGTTTTGACGAAGCGATTGCGAAAGTGAGCTTTACCATCTTTAAATGTAATCCGACAAATCATCCCATCGCCATCGAAAGGATGACGGACGGATTCATCATTGATATCTAATAATCCCGGCCCATTTCGGAATAAAGTCCCGGTTAATTCGGGGGGGATTTGTCCTTCAATTTCAGTTATTTGATAATCATATTCTTGCTTTTGCGAGCGATATCCTTGTTTCCATTGCGCTAAATTATATGGACGTTCGGTAGCTTGGGTTTTCATGGGATGTGGAGGAGAAAATATTGAATTTAGGAATTAGCTTTCTGAATTCGTTTCGAGCAGTTCTGGTAACAGATCGGGGATAAAAGATCGATCGCCGATAACGCCTGCTTGTTGATGCTCGGCACTTCCAGGTGGAATCGCTCTGAGATTTGCTGGGGCTAGTTCTGGCTCATCATTTGGTAGCAGGTTGATGAAGGTCAAGGGGAGCATACTGCCAATGTTAGCGATTAAGACCAATAACCATAATTTATCAAAGTTAGTATCAGTAATGCCGAGGATGTGGGTGAGGATCGCACCACCTTCTTTGGAGACTAGTCCAGATAAATTCAGCACTGACATCAGCAAGGCAAATAACGTCGCTTCAATTCCGGGCGGACATAATCTAGCCGCTAATACCAGTACGGGCATAAAAGTTAATTGCCCCATCACTGTCAGGATCAAGCTATCACCCAGTGCAAACCAGTGGTCGTCGATGCCGAGCGATCGATTAGTATGAGTAACCAGTAGTAGTGCTGTCAAACCCAATATGGATGAAAATAAGGTCGTCCAAATAAAGATTTGCCGAAACGGGATGGTTTTTAAAAAGCGTTGGAATAACCAGACTCCGAGTAATGATGCCAAACTAGTTACCAGTCGCACTCGTCCCAGAAATTCGGGTGTAAAGCCCAACTCATTGGTGCTGAAGTAGAAAAATGCTGAATCGGCTGTCGGCGTACATTGCCAGATAAATAGGAATAGTGTTGGCATCCAGATCGCTTTTTGAGTCAATGCTTGCCACAATTGCTGCATTTGCTCTTTGACTATCGTCTGGCGATTGCCATCAGTGATGGTAATCGGTGTTTCGGCAATCCACAGCGCTGCTGCTGACACTAGCAGCGGAAAAGCTGCCGTAAATGCAAACACAGTGCGGGTACTAAAGTGCTGGAGGAGCAAGCCGCTAAAATAAGCAGTTAATAGTCCGCCAACGGCTGACGCGCCCCAACATAAAGCTTGCAAAGAACCAGCCTTACCGACAGATTCATCTCTGGCGCGTTCGACAATCAGGGAATCGACAATCACGTCGCTAAATGCTACCGACAATGAGGTAATCGAGATCGCAATTGTCGCCGCAGCAGCGGTATGGACGAGATTTGCCAAACTCAACCATGCCCCGACACCGAGCAACCCCGATAAAATCAGGTATGGTCGCCGCCGATATCCAAAAATAGGCAAACCATCGGAAATAAAGCCAAACACGGGTTTAATTACCCACGGGAGGGCAGCTATGCCCATCAACGCCGCGACTTCGGCTGGCGATAATGCTAATTCGTCTTTGAGGAAAAAGCTTACCGCCAATCTGGAGATACCCAAAATACCCTGGACGGCATATACCATCAGGATTGCCAACAGTTCGGGACTCGGTTGGTGTCCGAACAGAATCTTGGTAAGTATCGAATTTGGCGGATCTTCTGCTGATGACTCGGAACGCTCGGTTAGCATTGTTAATAAATGTTACGCGATATCTAAGCTCTATGTTAACTCATCTTCACAAAGCAATCGGGGAAGCACACCAATTTGTTGAACTAGGGCGAGAGATGTCATTGTTGTAAAACGACAAGACAGCGCATCAAGACAGTGGTAAATTCCGAGGTCAACGCCGGATTCACGGTGGTCGGAAGGAATGGCGATCGTTATCGCTACGCGGACTAGGTGATTTGTATGAATGTAGGGTGTATTATCGCTCAAGCTTAACGCACCGAATATCTAAAATTAAATCGATCTCTCTAAATAAAGGTCTCTTGGCGGGAATTGGCTGCAAACAATCTTGCCGTAACTTATCTAATTTATCAAGTGCCAACTTTTGCCCATCAGCCTCTGGCACCTGAGCGCGATCGAGCAAATCTTCGAGTAAACAACCAAATGCTCTTACCTCCAATCTTTCTAATGCTGCACCCACGATCGAATCGTTGAGATCGTAGCTAGAAGCCGCCCCAAAGTCCCCTAACAAACTATGATAGTCTCCTCTATTCACTAGGATATTGTGAGCGTATAAATCGCCGTGCATGATACCCTGAGCGTGCAAATGTGCCGCTGCTGAACAAATCCCGATCGCGATCCGCAAAATTGCCGCTACGCTAAAAGATGTCCCCGTAGCATAAGTATCTCTAGTACAGCTATCCAAGCTCGGCGGGTTGCCCAAATTTTGATAATCAGGCGAAATTAATGATAGTATCAAACCCGATCGATTGTCAGGCAACCCACCAATTTTACCCAATGCGCCGACCAAATGTGGATGCCCGCCAGCAGCCAGACAAGCATTCATTTCATCCGCTGGCGTACCATCACTCGTCATCGCCCCTTTGAAAATCTTGATCGCCACATCAGTCGGTGCTTGTCCTGGCGATTGCCACACACCCTGAGAAATAATCCCCGAAGCACCCTCACCCAAGGTATCCGCGAGAGTCAAATCTGCACACGGAATGCTGGGTACAGTTGACGATAAATTAGCCGTACAACACGGATTGCCAGCATAAGCCAACCACGACAGCCGAGGCAGGCTAAATAACCAGCTTGGCAAATACTCCAATCGATTTGCCGCCAATCTAATCAGCTCCAAATTCTGACAAGCCGCCATCTCATCCGGTAGCGATCGCAATTGATTTCCAGCTAACATCAATTTTTGCAGCTTTTCAAGTCTCCCGATCGATTTGGGTAATTGCTCCAACTGGTTATCAGTCAGGATCAACCACCTAACACCCAGCGGTAAGGCATTCTCGCCCAGCACCCTAATTTTGTTAGATTTGAAACCCACCATCGACAGGCTCGGACAATCTGCCAATACTTCAGGAACCTCCTCAAAATCATTGTTACTCAGAAAGATAATTTTGAGCTTATGTAAGCGTCCCAGATCTGCAGGTAAGGAGCGTAAACGATTATCAGACAGGTTCAATATTTCCAGAGAATCTGCCAAGTCGAAAATCTCGATCGGGAATTCCGTTAAACCCGCCGCTAAATCCAGCCGTTTAATCCCCTGCAATTTACCAGAGCGCAGCAAGTCGATCGTTTCCATGTGTTACTAATATTTAGATCTGTGAAAAGCGATCGAAAAATTTCGGCTCAGAACCCCGTAGCGATTGTAGCAAGTTTTGAGTAAGTCGAAGTTGGGCATTGACCATTGGTGCATTACGTTAAACTAGTAATAATGTCAGCTATGAAATAGTTTTATGTTGTCCGCCGAACAACTCACACAAGCAGCCTTATTATTACCCAGTGCCTCTAGAGCAAAACTTGCTGAAGAACTAGTGCAAAGCTTGGAATTCGATGTCGATCCAGCCATCCAAACAACCTGGACGAATACCGCCAAGCAACGCCGCGATGAGATTCTCAATGGTACCGTCCAAGCAATTGACGGACAGGACGCTCTAGATCGAGTCAGACAGCTCTTGGAATAATGAAATATGTCCTTCATCCAGCCGCCCTCACTGAATACGCAGAAGCGGTTCAGTACTATGCCCAAAATCGGACACAATTGGCACAAGCATTTATTGATGCAGTAGAAAACACCATCTATCGAATTCGCGAATCGCCTACCAGCTACCAAACTATCGATGAAGATGTCCGTCGATGTATGACTCGAAAATTTCCATACGGCATCCTGTACACAGTCGAAGAAGATGAAATCCTTATCTTAGCCATCATGCACTATAGTCGCGAACCAAATTATTGGAAAAACCGGAGAATCAACACAGATTAGATCTGAAAGCATAAGAATGGAATCGATATTGGTATGTTATGTCTAATACAAGTCCCTTAAATATCCTTCAGCGAGGTGTTGCAGAATGGAATCTATGGAGAGAGCAACAATTTAAATTTGCTCCCGATCTTAGAGGTGTAGATTTGAGCGATCGTTACCTCAGTCGTATTGATTTCAGGAATGCTAATCTTAGTGGTGCAAATCTGAGTAATACTTACCTTAATCGAGCTAATCTTAGTGGTGCAAATCTTAGTAATGCTAATCTCAGAAATGTAAATCTCAGTCATAGTTATCTGAATGGTGCAAATCTGAGCAAAGTAGATCTTAGCAGAAGTCAATTAGAAGATACCAAGCTTACTCACTCTAAACTAATTTATGCCAATCTGACTGAAACTAAACTTGATAATGCAGATTTTAGTCATACTAATCTCACTAATGCTAATCTTAATAGTACTCAGGCTCTAGGCACTAACTTTACAAGCGCAATCTTTACCGGAGCCTGTCTAGAAAATTGGAATATTAACAAATATACTAATCTAGATAAAATTATCTGTAACTACGTTTACCTAAAAAACAACCAACAGAAACGTTACCCCATTGATGGTAACTTTGAAGCTGGATGCTTTGCCCGTTTCTTTCAACAGACCGTTGAAACCTTAGATTTAATCTTTTCAGATGGGATAGACTGGAAATCTTTTTCTATTGTATTTCAAAAAATTAATACATCTTTAAAATCAAAAGCTACAGGTGGGAAAAATCAATTAGACGTTTGTGCTATTGAAAAACGAAGTGATGGCAACTTTGTAATTCGTCTAAATATATTTAAGACGCTCGATAGAGCAGAAATTGAAGCAAAATTTCAAATACTGTATGAAAAACAACTTAAAATCCAGATTGAAGAATATCGCCAACAACTGCAATTTAACGATTCTGATGTTCAACATTATTTCCAACAGAGTGCCAATCTTAGTAATATAGTACACGTATTACAACAAGTATTGCCAAACTCCTGAATCAAGTATCGATCGATTGGCGATCGCGTGTAATCCGTCAACATCGATCGAGTATCTGCAAAGATTAAGTCAAGATGCTCATAATCTGGTTAGAGATATCGCAAGTCAGATAGTACTAGATTAGTTAACCGTTAGTATCTAGCCAAGCGGTTAAATCTTCCATTCCAGCAAAGTCTAACAGAGCCTCACCTAGATCTTCTAGTCTTTCTAAAGGTAGGGATTTGATCTGTTCCTGAATCTGTAGTGATACATCTCCAATTCGACGATTCAGTTGACGCAAAATCAAAGTTTCTTCTCGGCGTTCGCCAAGTTTTCTACCCCGATCTTCGGCTGCTTGGATCTCGGCTAGATATAAAGGTGATAATTGCATAATCAGCTCCTGATCTTCTGTTTTGCGACTTTTTTGGGCTTCTAAAATGATTCTGAGGTTTCCAAATAGCTTGAGCGCATATGTACGATATGGACTATCGACAGTTAAGCCAGCTACTTCGGAGATTGCCTGTTGTTGGACTTTACCTTTGCCCAATAACCGAAACCATAATGTGTCTGGAATCGATGGTAATTGGTGAATAACGATAATCCCCGTCTTCTGCAATGGTGGCAATAAGTACACCCCATCTCCCCAACTTACTTCATTTATAGCACCAAAACCCGTTAATGTTGGTGCGGCTAATGTGGGGGTGAGAATCCACAGGATCGGAAGTTCGGCATCGGTAAGCTTGCGTCCATCTTTTTTAGCTTGTCGAACTGTTTCTCGATGCAAATCGTAAAGTTTGGACATACAACTCCGAATCTCGGCGGTGCTGACGGGGTTTCGGAATGGTTCAAATACGGCGGGTTGCGCCGCACATCGAGCGAGGAGTCCGAGGTCGGAGATTCTGGTAGGATCGTTATTAGGGTTAAAGTAGACATCGATCTCTCTTACTTCACTATCGATAGTGAGAGCGGTTGTTACTTGTCCGCCTGGAGCCAGCAGCGACTCCAGTAAGTTTTTCGCGAATTGGTCGTGAGGAAATTGGGTCATGCGTGGAACTAGTTTTCGCCTAAGTGCTACCTAAAATGCCTACGATTGAAATCGTGGCTATTGCTGCAAAGTCCGCCTACGCGGACTAAATTTGTCAGTCCGCGTAGGCGGACTTTGTATCATGAGGAGTGGTTTCAACCACTTTGAGTCTAGATAGCAACTTAGGTTAAAGTATGATAAATTCCCCAAATTGCCTTCGCGCGAAGATAGTGACTAGCGAGAAAAGTGCCAGCGGAAGTAATTGCTTCGGGGGTTATAAATTGCAGCCCGTTAGTATATACTTGCTCGACAATTGTCTCGGTTAATTTCAACGCTTCATCCCGCATTCCCATTTGGACTAAAAAGGCAGCTATTCCGAAGTTAATTCCCGTCCATACTTCGAGAGGATGGGTATCTTTGGGATTCGATGGTGAGCCGTCGATTTTGACCCCGTTGGCGGCTCCAAATTTACCGCCTTGGAAATTGAGAAAACAAGATTGATAGACGGTTTCTAGGGCAGTTTTGGCGCAATCTAGGGGCACGATGTCGTCTAGTTTGAGGAGTTTGGCGTAGAATTGACCGCATAATTGATCTGCCATGACTACTTCGGAGCCGCTTTCGGTATCGATGCGGTAGAAACTTCCATTCCAGAGTTGCTGTTGATAGATGGGTTTGGCTGCATCTAACCAGGCTTGATATTGAGGGATGATTTCGGCGGGTTTATGTGATAGTTCGCCGTGGTATTGTTGGGTGAGAATATTCCCGATCGAGACTGCTGCTTCTAATGCTGCTAACCATAATCCGCCACAATAGGCACTGATTCCTTGGAGTCGCCAATCGTCGAAAGTTTGATCGGGTGCGCCGGAGTTTTCGATCATCCCATCATTGTCGAGATCGAATTGTTTGAGGTAGGCTAATGTATCGACGATCGCACTCCAGCATTCGGCGAGAAATTCAAGATCTTTTTTACCTGTAAATACATAGGCGCGATAAACTTGTAAGACAAAATCGCTGCCCAAATCTTTCCACAGATTGCAATCTTGATAACAAGTATAATTCGTCTTTTCCCAGGGATGTTCGTTAGGTGCGCCGAGATCGTGGGGGGTGGCATGGAGCATTTTTCGGGGTGCCATCATCGCATCGCGATCGACATTTTGAGGTCGATCTTCGTAGCCGAATGCGGTTTGGACATAGTAACCAATCAGGCGTTTATTAGTATCTTCGGTATGGATCGCTCTGGCGAAGGCAATGAGGATTGATTTCTCTAATTTTGGCCAGAGTAAGAGTACAGAAAAGGAGCCATATAAGCGGACATCTAAACTTTCATACCACCGATAATCTAAGCATTCTAATACTCCAAATTGACCGACCGGATCGCGATCGTCAGCAGCAGACCATAATGTACCGCCATCGGTGAGTAAATATAGCTCATTAAATAACGCCATCTTGAACCAATCGGGGAGATCCGATCGATCTAGAATTGGTTGTTGCCAGTTAATTATTTGCTCTTGCCAAGTATCGGAATGTTTGAGAGCCGTCCGCACCATCGCCCAACTATTTTCACCCGATCGACCGAAGAAATCTGTATAGCGGCGATAATAATTTACGCCTTTACCAAATTCAGTAATCGGGAAATCCCAAGCGAGAATAAACGGTATTTTTTTCGTTTGTCCGGGTTTGACTGTGAACCGAATAGTTATCGCTGCGGCAATTCTTTCACCCGATTTTGCCTCACTTTCATCGTCGATATCTGGGAGCGAACCATCGGCGGCAAAACTATCCCAAATCTCACCACCATCCCCGATCGGATTCCAGCGGGAATGATAAAATACTTCAATGCTGGGATTGGCAATACTCGCGATCGACCATTGCCCTTCACCCTCACTAGGTACGTCAGATTTATGTGCTTTATCTAATAGACAACCAACGCGATAATTATCGACAATCCACTGATTATAATTGCCTTCACTTTCGCCGATGCGCGGTTGATAGTCATATACCGGGCTACCATCGTCGCGAATCTCAACTTTACTTGACGGACTAGTATTGGCAAACCAACCGACAGTATTTTCCCAGGTGAGCATGATACTCAGAGTAATCGGT
>NZ_JANMZA010000445.1:0-9023 GCF_031382685.1 Chamaesiphon sp. OTE_8_metabat_110
CCCAAAGGCATTCCGTCTGAGAATGAACCTTGTCCGATTGGGTAGATCAAGAATACTGCGGTTGCTGCTGCAACAGGTGCTGAGTAAGCAACGCAGATCCAAGGACGCATACCTAAACGGTAGGAAAGTTCCCACTCACGACCCATGTAACAGAAGATTCCGATTAAGAAGTGGAATACTACTAGTTGGTAAGGGCCGCCGTTGTACAACCACTCATCTAAGGAAGCAGCTTCCCAGATTGGGTAGAAGTGAAGACCAATTGCGTTGGATGAAGGAATAACAGCACCGGAGATGATGTTGTTTCCGAACATTAAAGAACCTGCGACTGGCTCACGGATTCCGTCGATGTCCACTGGGGGAGCAGCGATGAAAGCGATGATGAAACAGATTGTTGCAGAAAGAAGTGTAGGAACCATTAATACACCGAACCAACCGATGTAAATACGGTTTTCAGTGGATGCGATCCAGCTACAAAATCTTTCCCATACATTTGCGCTCTCGCGACGTTGTAAGGTGGTAGTCATTTGTTTATGATGGCTATAAATTTTCAAGGTGCGGTGTTAATTGCTTAACCCCTATGCAATTAATATTAGAGGGTTTATTTCTATTTGTAAAGGGGCTTAACAATCTCTTAACATTTGGGTGCGATCGAAACTAGCTAGGTTTTGAGGTATTCTAGCTGGGGATCGAGGACTCACCTATATACGGGGCGGTATTCCGCTCGATCGGGCAAATGCTAGATGAGAAACTTTACATTCACTTATTTATCCCGGCGGCCAAGTCATCGATCGCTTGCCCAACAGGTGTAGATGGAGGTGAAAGACTGTCTGACCGCCATCTTCGCCTGTATTGATGACGACCCGATAGCCTTTTACCAATCCTTCCTGAGTGGCCACTCTCTTTACTGTTAACAACAGATGACCGAGTAAAGCGGCATCTGGGTCGGTAGCTTCATCGATCGAGACGATCGCTTGCTTGGGGATAATGAGAATATGCACTGGTGCCTGGGGATGGACATCGCGAAAGGCGAGGGCAAGATCGTCTTCATATACAATGTCAGCCGGAATTTCCCTGCGAATGATTTTACTAAATATAGTGTCACTCATAAATCATAATTGGTGCGATGCTTTCAATCATCATATTTACAGATTGAGCGGCGATTATCGTTCCGTTCGCGAAGCGTCTGCCTGCGCAGAGAGGCTTTGCCAACGCACCAGTACCCGCTAGACAGCAGCTTTGGCCGTAGGTTGGAGCAAACTAACCAAATGACCATCAGGAGTACGGATCGCGGCAACTTTACCAAAAGAAGGTTCGCGGACGCGACCTTCAAGGCTCGCGCCTAATTGTTCGAGGGTGGCAATCGCACTTTGAATGTCATCGACATGAAAGCTGAGAATCGGAGAGGAGCCAGAATCAGCATTTGATTCGGCTGCATGGAGAGCGATAGTCGTGCCATTGGCATCCAACTCCGCCCAGCCGGGGCTAGACATCTTGACTGGCAGCCCCAAGCCTTCGCTGTAGAACTTCAGCGATGTGGGAATACTCTTGACCATCAACATAATGTGCTTAAATTCAGCCGCCATAACTTTCTCGCGATGTAATGTAGGTTTATGCCTAGTATAAATGCCCTTTGATTCGCAGTGGGGACTGGAGATTGCCAAAGTGTGAAGCAATATTAACGCCAGTCCACCCCAAATAGAAGTCAATTGCGTCTTATTTGTCAAGATTTGTAAAAATAAATCGCGAGAAAGTAAAAAAGCTCCAGCTCAATGCAAACAAATGTTAACTTTTTGTTTGCAAATTGTGTCGAATAAAGCTGGGAAGCCTCACCCATTGCCAATTGTCTGCTAAAACTACTAAAGAGCCAAACCTGAGTGGTTGCATCAGCAGCCGACACTACACAAAGCCCAAGAGCGTCCACTTCAGGTATCTTCCCCACATTGCCAACATCTATCCGTAGGAGCAATATCGAATGTTCACTAACGTCAAGTCCACCATTAGACACATCGCTCCCGCTGAAATTCGGGGCAGACAGTTATTAAAGGTGGTCTATGTCGTCCTAGAGCCACAGTATCAGAGTGCTATTTCTGCCGCTGTGAATGCCATTAACGACCACAACCCCAAAGTCGCGATCGAAATTAGTGGCTATCTTCTAGAGGAACTTCGCGATCCTACCAACTATGCCGCCCTGCAAGAGGATGTCTCTCGCGCCAATATCTTCATCGCTTCACTGATTTTTATCGAAGATTTGGCGGACAAACTCGTAGCAGCGGTAGAACCTTATCGCGATAGCTTGGATGTGGCGGTGATCTTCCCTTCGATGCCCGCAGTGATGCGGTTGAACAAGATGGGGAGTTTCTCGCTGGCTACTTTGGGTCAATCCAAAAGTGCGATCGGCGAATTCATGAAGAAGCGCAAAGCCAAGTCTGGCAGCAGCTTCCAAGATGGAATGCTCAAACTATTGAATACACTCCCAAATATTCTCAAGTATCTGCCGATCGAGAAAGCCCAAGATGCGCGGAACTTTATGCTAAGTTTCCAGTATTGGCTCGGCGGTACCCCTGAGAACCTGGAAAACTTCTTATTGATGTTGGCAGATCGGTATGTCTTAAAAGAAGATAACACCCTCAACTCAACCGAATCAGTCGGCGAAATTAAATATCAAGATCCCGTCACTTTCCCCGATATGGGCATCTGGCACCCCCTCGCACCGCAGATGTTTGAGGATGTGAAGGAATACCTGAACTGGTTTAACAGTCGTCGCGATATCTCCGCCGAACGCAAAGATCCTAATGCACCCTGTATCGGTCTAGTATTGCAACGGACCCACATCGTCACGGGAGATGCGGCGCATTATGTCGCGATGGTGCAAGAACTCGAAGCAATGGGAGCGCGAGTAATACCCGTATTTGCAGGTGGTCTGGACTTCTCCAAGCCGCTGGAAGCCTACTTCTTCGACCCGATCGCCAAAACTGAAGCGATCGTCGATGCGGTCATCTCCCTGACCGGATTTGCCCTCGTAGGTGGCCCCGCACGGCAGGATCATCCCAAGGCGATCGACATGCTCAAACGGTTAAATCGTCCCTACATGGTGGCGTTACCGTTGGTCTTCCAAACTACTGAAGAGTGGGAAGAAAGCGATTTAGGCTTACACCCGATTCAGGTAGCCTTACAAATCGCCATCCCCGAACTAGACGGCGCGATCGAGCCGATTATTCTATCAGGTCGTGACGGTACTACCGGACGCGCGATCGCCCTCCAAGACCGGATTGAAGCGATCGCCGGACGCGCAATGAAGTGGGCAAATCTCCGCCGCAAGCCCAAAGTCACCAAGAAAGTCGCGATTACCGTCTTTAGTTTTCCGCCCGATAAAGGTAACGTCGGTACCGCTGCCTATTTAGACGTATTTGGTTCGATCTTTGAAGTCATGCAGGGCATGAAAAAAGACGGCTACGACGTTCGGGACATGCCAGCATCGTCAAAAGAACTACTCGAAGCAGTAATTCACGATGCTCAGGCTCAATATAATAGTCCCGAACTCAACGTTGCGTACCGGATGTCCGTGCCCGAGTACGAGCAACTGACCCCCTATTCCGAAAAACTCCACGAAAGCTGGGGGCCACCACCAGGTAATCTCAATAGCGACGGTCAAAACCTAGTTATTTACGGCAAGCACTTCGGGAATATCTTCATCGGCGTGCAGCCAACCTTCGGTTATGAAGGCGACCCGATGCGGTTATTATTCTCCCGCTCGGCTAGTCCTCACCACGGTTTTGCGGCTTATTACACCTATCTCGAAAAAGTTTGGGAAGCAGATGCGGTACTCCACTTCGGTACCCACGGCTCGCTCGAATTCATGCCCGGTAAGCAGATGGGGATGTCAAATGAATGTTTCCCCGATAGTTTGATCGGGAATATTCCTAACCTCTACTACTACGCTGCCAATAATCCTAGCGAAGCGACAATTGCTAAACGTCGTTCTTATGCTGAAACCATTTCCTACCTGACTCCACCTGCGGAAAACGCCGGATTGTACCGAGGCTTACAAGAACTCGGCGAACTCGTCGGTTCTTATCAATCTCTCCGTGACAGCGGTCGCGGTGTCCAAATTGTGAACACAATCATGGACAAAGCGCGAATCTGTAATCTCGACAAAGATGTCGAACTGCCCGACATCGATGCGGGAACGATGGAAATTGAAGCGCGGGATAACGTCGTCGGGGCTGTGTATAGTCGCCTGATGGAAATCGAATCGCGGCTACTCCCCTGCGGATTGCACGTCATTGGTAAACCACCGACAGCCGAAGAAGCAGTTGCTACGCTGGTCAATATCGCGTCACTCGATCGAGAAGAAGAAGGACTAAAAGGTTTACCCCGAATTATCGCCGAAAGTATCGGGCGTAGTTTAGAAGAGGTCTATCAAAACAACGATCGCGGTATCCTCGAAGATGTCCAACTGTTGCAAGATATCACCCAAGCCATCCGCGAAGCCGTCACCGCGATCGTTACTCCTAAAATTAACGATGAAGGTCGGATTTCGATCGTCGCCAAGTTGAACTTATTCAACATGGGGCCAAAAGAAGCCTGGGTCGAATCCCTCTACGCATCTGGCTACAAGCAAGTCAACCTCGAAGAAATCAAACCCCTATTCGCCTACCTCGAATACTGCCTCAAACAGGTTTGTGCCGACAACGAACTCGCTGCCCTCCTCCAAGGATTGGGCGGTGAATACGTCCTCCCCGGGCCAGGTGGCGACCCAATTCGCAACCCCGATGTCTTGCCCACAGGTAAGAACATGCACGCCTTAGATCCTCAATCCATTCCTACCGAAGCCGCAGTAAAATCTGCAAAAGTGGTCGTCGATCGGTTACTCGATCGGCAAATGCGGGAAAATGGTGGTAAATATCCTGAAACGATCGCCTGCGTCCTCTGGGGAACCGATAACATCAAAACCTACGGCGAATCCCTCGCTCAAATCATGTGGATGGTCGGCGTCAAACCCGTTCCCGATGCCCTCGGTCGGATCAACAAACTCCACATGATCCCCCTCGAAGAACTCGGTCGTCCCCGCATCGACGTCGTCATTAACTGTTCCGGTGTCTTCCGCGACCTGTTCATCAACCAGATGAACCTCCTCGACCAAGCCGTGAAAATGGCAGCCGAAGCCGATGAACCCTTGGAAATGAACTTCATCCGCAAACACGCCTTAGCCCAAGCCGAAGAAATGGGCATCAACCTGCGACAAGCCGCCACCCGCGTCTTCTCCAACGCCTCCGGCTCCTACTCCTCCAACGTCAACCTCGCCGTCGAAAACGGTACCTGGGACAATGAAGGCGAATTGCAAGAGATGTATCTCAACCGCAAATCCTTTGCCTTCAACTCCGACAACCCCGGCGTGATGGACAACGCTCGTCAAATCTTTGAAACCACCCTCAAAACTGCCGAAGTCACCTTCCAAAACCTCGACTCCTCCGAGATCAGTCTGACCGACGTATCCCATTACTACGACTCAGACCCCACCAAAATCGTCGCCAAGCTCCGAGATGACGGCAAAATGCCCTCTTCCTTCATTGCTGACACCACTACCGCCAACGCTCAAGTTCGCAGCCTCTCCGAGACTGTCCGCCTTGACGCTCGTACCAAGTTACTCAATCCCAAATGGTACGAGGGAATGCTCTCTCACGGCTATGAAGGCGTCCGCGAACTCTCGAAACGCTTGGTGAATACCAGCGGTTGGAGTGCAACGGCTGGTGCGGTGGATAATTGGGTATACGAAGAAACCAATGACACCTTTATCAAGGATAAGGAAATGTGTAAACGGTTGATGGATCTAAATCCCAACTCGTTCCGCAAGATCGTCTCGACGCTCCTTGAGGTGAATGGGCGCGGTTATTGGGAGACGAGTCAAGAGAATCTCGATATGCTCCGCGACCTCTATCAGGAGGTTGAAGACCGGATTGAGGGTGTTGAGTAATCTCTGATTTAAGTTAAGGACGCTATTCTACTAGCGTCCTTACTTTTATGCGTGCTAGCATCAAATTATGTGAGAATGAAAATTCCCAACAGCGATCGAGCAGTAATAGAAGCATCTAAACTAACTGAATATTTACTCAACACCGAGCACAAACGTGTTGGAGCCAAGGCAAAGTTACTAATTCAATTTGGTTATTCGATCGAGAACTGGCAGCAGCTAGAAACGGATATCCGCAGATTTCATTTAACTGAAGATGTCAATCTAATCACCGAAACTGCCTATGGTACCAGGTATCAAATTAGTGCTAATCTTATCACCCCGGTCGAACGACTGCTATTTGTCAAAGCAGTTTGGCAAATAGATATAAATACCGACTTCCCTCGGCTCATAACTTTAGTTCCTGACTAGTTATATTTGGAGAATAATATGGATTTCCCTCTTTACTCAGATGTAATTTTATTGTGCGATCTCCCCGAAGAAAGCCTATCTGTAGGTGATATTGGGACAGTAGTAGAAAGACATGATGTTGATGGATTAGAGACTGGCTATAGTGTCGAATTTTTCGATATGTTAGGAAATACAGTCGCGATCGTAACTTTGCCCATGAGTTGTTTACGCAGTCCCTCGAGTGCAGATAGACCTACAGTAAGATTGATGGCTAATGTTGGGTAAATTAGTTACAGCTTCGTCTCAATTAGTTAATCGCATAGTATTGAACATCATAAAACCAGAGTCTTATTCTAAATACACCAGCGCGAGTTTTATGAACGTATCGATGTTTGTATCCACGACCTTCAATCCCACCATTGATGTACCGATCGCACCATTGAAGAAAATCTGCAACTCGAATCTTTGCTGGTAACTTTACACTCACAGATTTTTGCGTTGTTTCAGATTTTTTAATGAATTGGATATTTATCTTAAATTCTTTAGTACATTTTGTTGTGTACTTTATCGATCGATCTCTCAACTGCTCGGGACTCAATGGATCTAAACCTAATTTAGATGAGTAACTAAGCCTCATATAGTAATCAATCATTTCATCATAATTAATTTCTGCTTTTACAGATTCCAGCCCTTTGGCTACTTTGCTACGCTTAATTTCTGGAATTTGTACTATGTGTTTTTCCTTTGTATCGGCATTAGTTAACTCAAAAAATATATCTCCTGTTGACTGGCTGACTGTTAAGTCAAAAGTAAAAAATTCAAAGTCCAGTTTATTATATACTTTGTCTACAAAGTTGTGTGTGTGAAATGATGGCGCGATCGCAATTAGTTTGACTGGCTTTTGATAATCTATTCCATCTAATTTGGGTTTCCGCTCTATTAACCCATGATAATATCTCGTGAGTTGTTGAACGATATATCTATCCTCGGCATTTTTCAACTCAATAATAGTCAATCTTTTGCGCTCGTCAGTTGCTAAAGCATCACAAATCTCAGTGCCGATTCGATACTGTCTAGCGATCGGTGATAGGTTTATCAGTTTATCTAAGTGGATATACACAAAGTTTTCAAGCTCTGTCTCACTTTTAAACTGAAATCCGCCATCTTTTTTCTTAATTATTATACTCACAGCGCAAATCGGGATCTCGATCGATAATATAGCTAGTATTCCCATTTGTAGTTGCAAAGATAACAGAAGAGGTTTACGCTTTTGTAAAAATCTCGATCTTGGCGCGATATTAGAGTTGAGATACGTGCATACTAGACTCGATCGATTTTGAGTTAAAATCGCCACAATGGTACTCAAAACCTGCTAAATTAAGCTGAATCTAATACTCAGCTATAAAGTAACTGCGCTCGATGGCAATTAGGAAAAATGATGAATTCGAGGCTATTTATCCCACTCTCAATATCGATGGATTGACATTCCTCGATATTGTCGATCGAATCGAACGAGAAGTGCGTTAAAAGTATGGCTCAAAGAAAATATGAACACTAGTAATACAGAGCGAGCGATAGATTCTGAAGTCAATATAACATGCGGTAGTCAATTAGATGAATACTGGAAAAGATATGAGGAAATTATCGAACGAGATCGAGAGGGAAAAGCTGTTGCTTCAGATGAGGAGTTTGAAAACGATAACTTGGATTTATAGTTGTCGATCGATTCGAGCTAAAATTATCAGATAAAAACTTATTTATTGTCATTGCTAGTCCTTTTGCAGCTAAAAATGGTACACCATTTCCAACACTTTTAAACATATCAGTAAGAGACATGTCCGCTGGCAACTCAAATTCAGGAGGCAGTGATTGAATCGCTAGAGCTTCTGCTACCGATATTCTTCTTGCTTGATAAGGGTGTAAATGAACTTCATTGTTTCCATAACAAGCTGTAGGTGAATATCTCCATCTATGTAAACGCTTATAGGATTTTTTGGAATCATCACCTTCAAGCACAGATAAAAATCTAACAAGTCCAGCACGAGGTGTAAAACAGTGCCGACTATTAGGATGATGATTTACATCATTTTTTTCAAACCAATGCTGTACTGTTAAATTGACAGGTATTCCAGTAGGACAAGTTAAAGATAAATTTTCTCCAAATGGATCTGTTTTAGACCAAGGATAGGACTGGATCTTCTCTATCGAAAAAAATTTGTTTCTATCCCATGAAAATTGAGACCCTAATTCCTGACTCGATTTCATTGGTATTAAATCCGCTTTAAATCCAATAGCGACTGCTCTTTCCCTACTTTGAGGAACGCCATATTCTAAAGCATTAATCAGACTATCTGTAATCAAATATCCATTCTGTTCTAGTCTTAATCGCATTCGATCGTAAAATAATCGATGTTTAGCAGTAGACCATAAACCTTTAACATTTTCAAACAAAAAGAAATCTGGTTGATATCGACAGATAAGTTCGACATAAGTCTCTGTTAATTTACCTTTTTCTCCCCCACCACCTCTATTCTTGCCACCAACTGAAAAATCTGGACAAGGTGGCCCAGCGATAAACCCAATCAGAGAACCGTCCTTTCTGGCATCAATTAATAAATCTCTAAACTTCGTTACCTTCTCTGGTTCGAGTAAAGTAGCCGCA
>NZ_JANMZA010000459.1:0-8082 GCF_031382685.1 Chamaesiphon sp. OTE_8_metabat_110
CCCCTAGAGATTGTTCCGCTCCCCCCGTCTCCCTGTCCCCCAGTTCCCTCGTCTCCCCATCTCCCCGTCCCCCCGTCTCCACTTCGGCTCCGCTCAGTGCAAGCCCATCTCCTCCCTGCGGCTTTTGAACTAGAGCACGCCAGTCTTCGATCCCCAATTTTTCGCAGATATCTTGAAACTTCCGGCGATCGATCGGTTTGCCATTGAGAAAATTGCTAATCGTCGAAGAGACGACTTGAGCCTCATCAGCTAAGTCCTTCTGACAAAAAAAGTTATTGTGAAAGATCGTTTGCACCTTCCCCATCACATCTGCCCGAAGTCTGACTGAGCGTGGCATCGGTCTCTCCTAAATGTTTAATATACCAACCAACTTTCAATTTAGGAGCGAACACATCTGACGATCGATCGCCAGTCGAGAAAATGTACCACACTGAATGTTATAGATCGATTTTAGTCAGATCGGACTCGGAAGTCAATCGTAACTCGATGCTAACTAAATCACAACTCGATATTTAGCGGTCTTAACTCCGATCTGGCTGTGGTTTGATAGAGTTAGATAACTAGAAATCTCCACGTAGCTCGATTGATAAACATGGTAGAGAATGAACCCTATGAATATAGAGTTGGGGGAAGTTTACCGGAATATGCGCCTAGCTACGTCATCAGACAAGCCGATCGCGATTTTTATGCTGGTTTAAAAGCTGGCGATTTTTGCTATGTCTTCAATTCGCGCCAGATGGGTAAAACAAGCTTACTGGTACGGACGCTGCATCGCCTCCGCAGTGAAGGGGTAGCTTGTACGACGATCGATGTGTCGGGACGGGGGAGTGGGAATATCCAGCCCGAACAATGGTATGCCGGGATTGCCTACACGTTAATTAAAGATTTTAAGCTAGCCAATCCGCTCCAGTTTATGAAAAGTTGGTGGTTGGAGCGCGAGTTTCTTTCGCCATCTCAACGATTGGCTGAGTTAATTGAAACGGTGTTGTTGCCCGAAACAACGGTGCCGATTACCATTTTTATCGATGAGATCGATAGCACGTTAAGTCGGGATTTCTCTACCGATGATTTTTTTGCACTGATTAGAAGTTGCTACGATCGACGCTCGATAAATCCCGACTACAATCGCTTGACTTTTGCACTTATTGGGGTAGCAACACCCTCCAACTTAATTAATGATAAAAGACGTACGCCGTTTAATATCGGTCGGGCGATCGAGTTAAGTGGCTTTACGATCGCCGAAGCTACACCGCTGGCTGTTGGCTTGCGCGATCTCGCTGACGATCCGCAAGCCGTGTTAGCTCAAATTTTACACTGGACGGGCGGACAACCTTTTTTGACGCAAAAGTTGTGCTACCTCTTAGTTAAGCAAAATAAATTCATCCACCGGGGCGATCCAAAAACGGCAATCGATCGACTTGTCACCGCCGAACTTATTACCGATTGGGAAAGTAAAGATAATCCTACTCATTTCAAAACCATTGCGACGCGACTAACTGCTAATGAAATGCGATCGGGTAGTTTGCTCGGATTATATCAACAGGCTTTAGATCGTCGGGGAATTACCAGCGGCGATCGCACCGAAGAACAGGAGCTACAACTATCTGGTATCGTTGTTAAAGTTGGCGATCGATTGCAGGTAAGTAATGCTATTTACGCGACGATCTTCGATCTCGAATGGGTAGACAAGCAATTAGCAAATCTCCGTCCTTATGGTGCCGCTTTAGCCGAGTGGCTCGAATCAAATAAACAAGATAAATCTCGATTATTGCGAGGTAAAGCACTAGCAGAAGCCCTAATTTGGTCTACAGGCAAAAGCTTGAGTAATTTAGACGATCGATTTCTCAGTGCTTGTCGCGAACAGCGCAGTCATGAAGCCAATCAAGAAATTCTCCAACAACGAATCAAACAACTCTGGTCGATCTCGGGAATTGCGATTCTCTGGGCGCTATGTGCTTTATTCTTAGGTGCTGAAGCTCGCCGGGAGAAAGAAAACGCTCAAGTTGCGACAATTACGGCTAAAAATGCTCTCAATCAGGCATTAATTAAGTCAGATACTTCTAAGAATACGCTCGAAACTTTGGTCGGTACATTAGAAGCTACTCAATTATTTCAAGCTCAAAAACAGTTATTAAGCAAGGCAGCATTGCAGCAGTTACAGTTAGATATCAAAACCAATCTTCAGTACGCTATTCATGGTACGCTCGAACGCAATCGCCTCAAGCATAACAATACAGTTACAGGAGTTAGTTATAGTCCGAATGGGAAGTTTATTGCTTCGGTTAGTAAAGACAATACTCTAAAAATCTGGCAACCAAATGGGCTATTACTACGCTCTATTCCCCATCCTCATGCCTTAATGGATCTGGCGATCGATCGAGACAGTCAAAAGATCGTGACTGTTGGCGACAATCCTCAAGTGAGAGTCTGGAATCCGCAAGGACAAAAATTAACTCCTAGCTTGGAGCGACGTAATAGCAGCGATAAATTTATTCGAGTTGCCATCACTCCAGACTCTCAATATATCGCTGCGGCAACTAATACCGATTCTCAAGATGCTGAAGTAATTATCTGGAAAGTTAGCAGCGGTAAAATAGTTAAAATATTGAAGTTTCCAGACGATCTAGCCAACCCTAGCGATCGCACTCATAGTTTTCGCGATCTCAAATTTAGCACTGATGGTAGATATCTTACCGCAGCTAGTACCGATACAACGATTAAAGTTTGGGACTGGCAAACCAATCTCAGTCCTAAAATTTTGAGAGGTCATCAAGATTGGGTATATTCAATTTCCTTTAGTCGCGATGGTAAATGGCTAGTTTCTAGCGGCGGTGGTAGCGATAAAAGTTTGAAAGTTTGGGAAATTATGGGCGATAAGTTTCAACTCAAGAAAACTGTCAATCTCGCTCATAATGATGCCTTTTTCATAACCTTCAATCCTAATAATCGCCAACTAGCGACAGTTGGATCTGGAGACAGTACGCTCAAGCTCTGGGATTTCGATCGGATTCTCGCCAGTCCAACTGTTACTCTAACTATGAACGAATTGGGCAATATTTTACTTACCACGATTGTTGTCGCTCAATCGGCATATAAAGGGCTTGATTATAGTCCTGATGGTAGTCGGATTGCCCTTGCTGCTGCTAATTATCAAGTAACGCTCTGGGAGCCAGATCCTGCTCTCGAACGCAATACTAGTGCCAGTCAGTTCGCAGTCCAGAAAGTAATCTATAGTCCTAGTGGCAAATATCTAGCGACCACAGGTTCGGATAAAACAATTAAAATTTGGCAAGCCAATGGCACGCTTATCAAAACTATTAACGCTCACAAAGATTGGATTTATGGCTTGAGTTTTAGTCCCGATGAAACTTCGATCGCTTCAGCTAGTGAAGATAATACTATCAAAATTTGGAACTGGGCAGATGGGAGTTTGGTACGGACATTAAAGCATGATAACTTTGCCTATGATGTTAGCTATAGTCCCGATGCCCGGTACTTAGCTTCTGTCGGGGACGATGGTAAACTGAAGATTTGGAATGTTAAAGATGGTAAACTATTGAAAGAGTTTTCGATCCTCAATAACGATCATTGGACGTGGAAAGTGACCTTTAGTCCGGACGGTCGTTATCTAGCAGTAATTACTAGCGCTGGGGTAGAACTGCATCGCACTACCGATTTTAAAACTGTACGGATTTTAAACGATCGCGGTCAAAAACCGAAAACTTTGCGTCAAATCAATTTTAGTCCCGATGGTCGAACGATCGCCGCTGCGGGTATCGATGGGATGGTCAGATTATGGGATGTTGATGACGGTAAATTATTGAATGCTTATCAAGGACATCGGGAATCGATCGTCGATATTCAATTTAGTCATAATTCTCAAGAAATTGCCACCGCTGGCGATGATGGTACCATCAAGTTTTGGAGTCGCAATGGCGAGTTACGTCGCACGCTTGAAGGTTTTAATGGCTTGAGTTTAGCGTTTAGCCCCGATAGCAAAACATTCATCGCTGTCAATAGAAATGGCGTGATGAGGTTTTGGAACTTAACTAAGTTGGAACGGGCATATCTGAGCCTAGAGGATTCATATACTCAAGGTTGTCAGCAGTTACAAGAGTATCAAGCCCATTATGCCGCCGCAAGCGACCTCAAGACATCGCTCGCAACGATCTGTAAACCTTAACGATTTTTACTCACGCTCGTTCCCGCGAGCCTCTTCTGAGGAACTTAACCTAGAATTGTCTCAGTACACGGATCTGTAGGTTGGGTTGCGGATGCAAACCTGTGAAGCACAAATATGACTCAATCATCAGACACCAACTAGCGATTTACCATCCGGTTTAATCGATGCTTTACTCGCATCGCCAGTAGATTCAGTACGGGTAGTTGGCGTCCAACTATTCGGACAATTAGCAGACGATATCTCGCTCGCGCGCATTGAATTAATTCTCACTTAGTCACCCACGCACTGCCAGAAATGCGATCGGCAATTCGATCGAGTATTCAGCGTCTTGCTACCGCCCACCCACCATTTAAGACAGAATTAATCGATCGATTGATTCCGCTATTACTAGCCCCAGAACAGCCGAATGACTATTGTCTTGGGTGCTTTGAGTGCTTATACCCAAGCCGGACGCGCGACTTCATCCAATTATGCTCTGATTTGCACATTGATATCGATCGTCGCTGATAAATCTCTACTTTCGGAACGAAAGGTTACGCCGAAGAGCCATAAATCGCTATGCTAGAGCATAAAGTCGATCGGAGTACGCACAATGAGCTTAGAATATCCCGATAATTTACGCTACACAGATACCCATGAGTATGTAGATCTCAGCGGAGACATCGCCAAAATCGGCGTGAGTGCCTTTGCAGTAGATCAGTTAGGCGATATTGTCTTTGTCGAATTGCCCGAAGTAGGCGACACGATTGCCAAGGGTAGTGCATTTGGATCGATCGAGTCTGTCAAAGCAGTCGAAGATCTCAAAGCCCCAATTAGTGGCAAAGTAATTAAGCGTAACGATAAGGCCATCGAAGCACCAGAAATCATTAGCACCGATCCTTATACGGATGGCTGGCTGCTCGAAATTGCAGTAGCAGATGCTACCGAAGTTGCTGGGATCTATTCCGCTGCGGAATATCGATCGAAAGTCGAGGGTTAATTATCGTAATTTTGAAATAAAATAGATCGCACAATTTCTGATGCTAGACCACATTTCCATTTATATTACCGACCTCGATCGATCGACTGCCTTTTACGATAACGTCCTCGGAGCATTAGGCATTCAACGTTCTTTTGCAATCCCCGGAATTGCGGCTTACGGGCAAATGTTTTTTTGGTTGTATGCTGGCAAAGCAGATACGGTAGTTCCCGAACGCCAACACTTAGCTTTTAAAGCGATCGATCGTGCGAGTGTCGATGCTTTTTATCAAGCCGCCTTGGCACATAATGGCAAAGATAATGGTGCGCCAGGAATTCGGAGCAACTATCATCCTAATTATTATGCTGCCTACGTCATCGATCCTGACGGCTATAAGCTAGAAGCAGTTTGTCATCAGTAGACATTTCACCGACGAGCTATCTACCAAAATTTAGCTATTTTTCCCATGAATTCAGGAGAGCCAATCTCGATGAATTGCTGATACCCAAACTCACCTAGATCTATTACAGTTGATAAATGTATAGAATTATTGACGATCTGTAATTGACGCGATCGTTGTGCAGGTGGATCGATACCCAACCGTCTATTCCCAATTCCCAATCGACATGACTCAATCTCCAACTCGATTTACTCAGGCGAAAAACGTTCATCCTGCCATCAATGTGAGGACAAATGCTGAGTTTATTCAGCGACATATTGGGCCACAACCCGCAGATATCGATAAGATGTTGGGGATACTCGGTGTATCCAGTTTGGATGAGCTAATCGATCGCACAGTTCCCGCCGCCATTAAATCTCAGCAACCATTAGCAATTGAGACAGTTTCGAGCGAATATATTGTCTTAAATAAGCTCAAACAAATTGCTGCTAAAAATCAAATCTTTCGCTCGTATATCGGGATGGGTTATGCCAATTGCATTACCCCGACAGTCATTCAACGCAATATCTTAGAAAACCCCGGTTGGTACACTCAATATACGCCCTACCAACCAGAAATTTCGCAGGGTAGACTCGAAGCTCTACTCAATTATCAGACCGCAATCATGGATCTGACGGGGATGGCGATCGCGAATGCCTCGCTCCTCGATGAAGGCACGGCAGCAGCCGAAGCCATGAGCATGAGTTATGGCATTCAGAAGACCAAATTCAATACATTCTGGGTGTCTGAAGCTTGCCATCCGCAAACGATCGACGTCATTAAAACCCGTGCTATTCCATTAGGAATTGAAGTCGTAGTTGGCGACCACAAAAACATCGATTTCAGCCAAGAAATATTTGGGATGTTATTGCAATATCCTGCTACCGATGGGGCTGTTTATGATTATGCAGAAGTAATCGATCGGGCGCACACAGCAGGGGCAATAGTGACCGTCGCCGCCGATCTTCTCAGCCTCACCTTACTAAAACCACCAGGAGAATTCGGCGCAGATATCGTCGTCGGAAATACGCAACGTTTCGGGATACCATTAGGTTATGGTGGTCCTCACGCTGCCTATTTTGCGACCAAAGATGCCTATAAGCGGCAAATTCCCGGTCGATTGGTCGGCGTGTCCAAAGATAAACGGGGTAAAGTTGCCCTGCGGTTATCGCTCCAAACCCGCGAACAACATATCCGCCGCGATAAAGCCACCAGTAATATTTGTACCGCCCAAGTGCTGCTGGCAATTATGGCAGGCATGTACGCGGTTTATCATGGCGCAGATGGGTTAAGGTCGATCGCCACCCGCATTCACAATCTCACTACTACCCTCGCTACTGGCTTGACTAAATTAGGTTACTCGATCGGCGATGCACCCTATTTCGACACCCTTCAAGTAAAGGTAACTGGTAACGCTGCGGAAATTTTAGAACGAGCAAAATCTCAACAAATTAACTTGAGATCGATCGATGCTAATAATATGGGGATCTCCCTTGACGAAACCACCACACCAGCCGATGCGATCGACCTATGGCGAATCTTTGCTGGCGATAAAGCACTCGACTTCACCTACTCCGAAATCGAAACTAGTAGCTCCACATCCAGCATCCAAACATCGACATTAGCCCGCACCTCCGAGTACCTTACTCACCCAGTTTTTAAAAATTATCACTCCGAAACCGAGTTACTGCGTTACATCACCCGCTTGCAATCCAAAGATCTATCCCTCACCCACGGGATGATTCCCCTCGGTTCCTGCACGATGAAGCTGAATTCCACCTCCGAGATGGTACCCGTCACCTGGGCAGAATTCGGGCAAATTCACCCCTTCGCACCCGTCGAACAGGCGCAAGGGTATCAAGTGTTATTTAACGACCTCGAACGCTGGCTGGCGGAAATTACTGGCTTCGACGCGATCTCCCTCCAACCAAATGCGGGTTCCCAAGGCGAATACGCTGGATTACTCGTCATCCGCGAATACCATCAACAACGCGGCGATATCGATCGCAATATTTGTCTCATCCCCCAATCCGCCCACGGTACCAACCCAGCCAGCGCAGTTATGGCAGGGATGCAGGTAGTCCCGATCGCGTGTGATGACGATGGCAACATCGATGTCGAAGACCTCCGCGCCAAAGCCACCAAACATGCGGACAAATTAGCCGCCCTCATGGTGACATATCCCTCCACCCACGGCGTATTTGAAGAAGCGATCGTCGAGATTTGTTCGATCGTCCACGAATACGGCGGACAAGTCTATATGGATGGAGCCAACCTCAACGCCCAAGTAGGTTTATGTCGTCCCGGCGACTTCGGCGCAGATGTCTGTCATCTCAACCCCCACAAAACCTTCTGCATCCCCCACGGTGGCGGCGGCCCCGGCATGGGGCCGATCGGCGTGATGGCACATCTAGCCCCCTATCTCCCCACCCACAAAGTCATCCCAATGGGCGGCAAACAAGGCATCGGCGCAGTCTCCGCCGCCCCCTGGAGTAGCGCGAG
>NZ_JANMZA010000477.1:0-3304 GCF_031382685.1 Chamaesiphon sp. OTE_8_metabat_110
ACTCCGGTACGTTAAAGATGTCTACCCGCAGTCTGTCCCCAGGGCCGAGGGTATAAGAGTCAGCAAAGCTAGTATTCTGGGAGACAGCTCTGGCTTTGGGCTTGGCTGGAGTTTTGGCTTTACCTGGTTTAGTCTGGGCGAAGGTTACTTTCGCTGGTGCTTTTTTAGCTTTGGCTGGGGCGGCAATACCCGCTAAGGGGAGATTGACGATTGCCAATACTGGCACTAGACCAACGATTAGACCTTTATAGAGATAAGTCCGCAAACTAGCATTATTCATAAATAAGTGTATATATTTAGTGGCGATCGATCGCGATAGTCTAATAGTCTAGTTTAAGGCTTGGAGGCGATTATTTTCCTCAGTGTTTTATAGTACATTTGCACGCTCCTATGACTAGATCGACACTCGCTCGTTTGCCCGAGCGAGTGTCGCACCAACTCGACCGATTTGTGCCAGATTACTAATTGAGTTGACTCTAGATTCAGACTTTTTGACAACAATTTACTCGTCATAGGTTAGATCTAGTCTGGCTTTGACGACGTTACCTGTCAAAGTGATGTTCCCTAGCGAGTCGCGGCGATCGAGACTAGCTCGATCCATTATTCCCACACCCTTACCCAAAAGTCGCAACGCTCGATCGAGTATCGTCCTGCCAGCGATTTGACTCCTGCTCAGCGATCGCTGGAGATGTTTGTCAGACTGGTTTTAGCCAAAAAAGCAGCTTGTCACTTTCTCGCAATAAATCGACATCCCAAAAGGCGATCGAGAAGTGTTAAGTTAGGAGTGGGCATATTGTATAAGAATCTGATGTTGCCAGCTATGAAAAAAATCGTCGTGGGACTCTCCGGCGGAGTAGACAGCTCGGTTGCCGCTGCGATTTTGTGCGATCGAGGTGATGATGTTATCGGTCTGACTCTGTGGTTGATGCGCGGTAAGGGTCAGTGTTGCTCGGAAGGGATGGTCGATGCCGCCAAAATTTGCGAACAGTTGGGGATTACCCATCAAATTGTCGATAGTCGCGATACTTTCGAGCAGTATATTATCGATTATCTCGTCGCTGGCTATGAAGCTGGCATCACGCCATTGCCCTGTTCCCAGTGCAACAAGGCGGTCAAATTTGGGCCGATGGTGGCTTATGCCAAAGCTGAATTGGGAGCCGATTATATTGCCACTGGGCACTATGCGCGGATTACCTATGACGAGCAATTACAACGGCATCAATTACGACGCGCGATCGACAGATCCAAAGATCAAACTTACTTTCTCTACGATCTAGAGCAACATATCCTCGCGGCGACTGTGTTTCCGCTCGGAGATACCCTCAAAACCCAAACCCGCGCAATTGCGGCGCAATTAAATCTCTCCACCGCCGATAAACCCGAAAGTCAAGATCTGTGCCTAGTGGAAAAACACGGCTCGATGAAGACGTTTCTAGACAAATATATCACCGAACGTCCGGGTGAAATCGTCGATACTCAAGGAGCCGTATTAGGTCAACATCTCGGTATCCATCATTACACGATCGGGCAACGTCGCGGCATTGGCATCGCCGCTCCCGAACCGCTGTATGTCGTCGCCCTAGATGCGCTCAAAAATCGTGTCGTCGTCGGCTCCCGTGCGGAAACTCACGGTAGCGAATGTACAGTCGATCGCGTCAATTGGGTGTCGATCCCTCAACCCACCGCACCGATTCGGGCGGAGGTACAGGTGAGATATCGTTCTGAGGCTGTCCCTGTGAGCGTAATTCCCCTCGTAGGAGACAAGGTGAAATTGGTGTTTGATGAACCCCAGTTTGGCATTACCCCCGGTCAAGCGGCGGTCTGGTACGATGGCGATATCGTCCTCGGTGGTGGCATTATCGATCCGATCGGTTAGTTGGTGATTGATGTGAATCGGAGATCTAAATCCCCCAACCCCCTTGGAAAGGGGGCTTTATTGATTGGGCTGCGTTTTGAGATCTAAATTCCCCAACCTCCAAGAATGCGCTTGCTCTTAAAGTTCCCCTTTTTAAGGGGGATTTGGGGGGATTCATGGGGATTTCGCTTCTCACCAGAGATGTGTATACACGGTTATTCTCGCTCTGCTGACTTCAGCACTAGTTCTGTCTCAGTATCGATCGGTTCCGCAAGATCGGTAGCACGATCGATTCTCCGACGGGGTTGTTTCCAGCGATCGAGGACGTCTTCAATTAACACGGTATTAATCCAAACCTTGGCAACTACAGTTAATGGTAATGCCAATAATAATCCCAGAAAACCGAAGAAAGTTGTAAAAAATACTTGAGCGATTAGGGTAATCGCAGGTAATAAAGACACCTGCTGTGCCATGATATAGGGCGTGAGTAAGCTACTTTCAAACTGTTGGATCGAAAAGTAAATAATAAAGATTGCTACTGCCTTCCACGGTTCGTCTAGTAAGGCGATCGCCATGGGGATAATCACGCCGATCGTCGGCCCGACATTGGGAATAAAATTGAGTAACCCAGCCAGAATTGCTTGAGCTAAAGCCAGGGGAATTCCTAAGATTAATAAACCAATTAAACTGAGTACGGCGACCACAATCATACTCAAAATTGCCCCGCCAACCCACTTGCCCAAAGACACTTCGCATTCAGCTAAAATTCCATCGATCCGCCGCCGATAAAAACTGGGAAATAAACAGATAAATGCCCGCCGATAAGCATTGGGTTGAGCCAATAGCATAATCGTCAGAATTATCATAAATAAGAAGTTGAGGATCGCGCCGAGCGAGCTAGAAAAGATCGTCGGCAATCCACCTGCAAAAGATTTCATCACAGGTTGAAGCTGTTGGGTGAGATCTTCTACAGTTGGTAAATACGGAAAGATTGGTGCGGGAATATATGACTGGATATTCGTCCGCCATTGTGGTGCTGAGTTGAGAATTGCAGGAAACTTAGTCGCCGTCAATTCTTGAAATTGGGTGATAAATGGGGGGACGATCGTGATGAAAAAGCCGATTAAGACCCCACTGAAGATCGCAAGTGCTGCGAGCACTCCTACCGTTCGAGATAGCTTAAACTGGTGCTGAATTTTGCGAGCGAGCTTATTGAGGGCTGTTGCCAAAACTATCGCTGCAAAAACTATCAATAGTACTTGACGAATCTGCCATAGCACGTATAACGACACCAGGATCGCCACAAACCCCAACCACTGACCTAATAACATACGCAACTCCAACCGAGCCTCAAACAGCTAAGACTTTCTCTTATCTTAACCCTCGATCGCGCATACTACATACGTCTAAGTTAACCAAAGCGCCCGGAAACGTAATCATTAGTCCGGC
>NZ_JANMZA010000487.1:0-6791 GCF_031382685.1 Chamaesiphon sp. OTE_8_metabat_110
TTTTTGGATTGAGCTATGCTGCTAAATATCCGAAAAATTCTCCACGGTCGAGGCTTTGCCAACGAGATAGTCGAGCTTGCATAGGATATTTGAAATGCAGAATTTGGTTTTAAAACCGATTTTGAAGAGCGATTTTAGCACACTCAACCGTGTCAGTTTTTATTAAGAAAAAAATCTAAGGCAGGTACTAACATGATTCATCATATTTCAATCGCTGTTAACAATCCACAGCATGTGGCTGATGTAATTGCCGAGTTATGGCAAGGACGAGCTGTGCCCTTTCCGGGTCATGAGGGCAGCTATATTGCCCTTCGTTTCGATCTTTATGGCACAGCTATTGAGGTGATGCCGAAAAGCCTGATTTTGCAGCCAGGGTTAGAAACAGCCGCCGTGCGGTTTACTGACTTTGAGCCAGCTACGGGCTATACGGCTACTCATGCAAATATTTCAGTGGCTGTGAGCGAACAAAAAGTCTGGGAGATTGCCGAACGTGAAGGTTGGCGAGCTGTGCGGTGTAGACGCGGCGGAGCGTTCGATTTAATCGAACTGTGGGTTGAAAACCAGGTGATGCTGGAGTTGTTGCCGCCAAATCTGATGCCGGAATACCTTGCAACAGTGGAACCCAATAGCTTGAGTGCGCTTTTGAAAAACTTAGCTGCCGCCCAATAGCGACAACCTTTGGAGAACCCGATGAATCCCCAATCCCTCGCTGAGGACATTGCCAATTATTAATATACGAGGTGACTCAATGAACTTCGATCGAGACATTATTACTGTCAGACCTTCAGAAACAATCGACACGATTCAAAAATTGCCGAACTATGTTGGTATTTCTGGCAAAACGGCTGGTGCAAACGGGATCTCGATGAATATTGTGGTTATCCCACCTGCTGCAAAAGCCGAGCCTCATTTTCATCATGGATTTGAAACAGCGATTTATCTATTGAAAGGCAACGTGAAAACCCTTTATGGCGAAAACTTATCTAAGTCTGTAATCAATCAACAGGGTGATTTTATCTTTATTCCTGAAGGTGTACCGCATCAACCTATCAACTTGAGCAGTACCGAGGAGGCAATCGCCTTAGTCTCGCGCAATGACCAAAACGAACAAGAGAGTGTACGGGTTTACAGATTAGATTAAGTACGCCCAACCAAATGATTAAAAACTATTGCCAGATGGTTAGGCTTTAACTTCACTCGATCGAGGAAATATAGACAATTTTCAACTTTAAAAACCTCGATTCGATCGCGTAGCGTTCGCCTTGCAAAATCGTAGACACCGTTCGATTAATTAGCGTTAGCAATCTCAGTTAATGCAGTGGCTTTAATCACATTCAATTACTATTTTTCACCTAAAAAAATATCATGAAACCCACAATTCTAGATAGCGACAACCCTTGTAAAACCCGATGAATCCCCAATCCCTTGCTGAAGACATTGCCAACCTGACCCAGCAGACAGCAGCAGCGAACACAGCACTCATGCGCGGTGACATCGATCGATACCTCGCACTGATACAACACTCGAATGACTACATGCTAATGTCGCCGTTTGGTGGAGAGCCGACATCCGGCTTCGATCTGTCGCAACAGCTTGCACTGGATCGGTTCTTTAAGTCCGGCACATTCGACCAAGAGGTAGTCACAACCTACGCCACAGCAGATTTCGCCGTACTTGTGACCATCGAGCGGGTGTGTGCTGAGGTCGGAGGCTTGCCCAAGCAAGACTGGTCGCTGCGGGTCACGCAAGTATTTCGTCGTGAAGCGGACGCATGGCAACTCGTGCATCGGCACGCAGATCCGCTGGCGAACGGCATTAGTTTAAAGCAGGCGGCTGCACTCGCACTGGGCGTTACCGACACTGACCATTCGGCAAAGTTAACATGAGTTACGAAGACAGGAGGGATGGCATTGCGAAAAACGACATTCAAACTCTTACCAATCGGAGTCATTCAACTATGGCAGCAGCTCAATTTCTCAGTCCTCAGCAGATCGATCGACTCCCATCATCGCCAGCCGATCGGCGAATCCACTATGGGAGCGCACCTTCTCAATTTGGCGATCTGCGACTGCCGCAGGCTCTAGGGAGTCACCCCGTTGCCGTTGTGATTCATGGCGGCTGCTGGAAATACCGACACGGCGATCTCACTGCCGATCTTCAGAACACGGCGGCTCTTGCCTCAGCGTTAACTCACCACGGGATCGCCACCTGGAATATTGAATATCGTCAAATCGATGTTCCAGGGGGTGGATGGACGGGGACATTTGAGGATGTCGCCAATGCGATCGATTACTTACGGGTGCTGGCTAAACCCTACGCGCTAGACTTGAAGCGGGTGGTTATCGTCGGTCATTCTGCGGGCGGGCATCTGGGAACTTGGGCAGCCGCTCGGCATCGGTTGCCCCAACAGAGTCACTTTTTGTTTGAAGATCCGTTGCGTGTCTTAGGTGTCGTTAATCTGGCAGGTGTAGTAGATCTAGAAGCGTTTCTGCCAATGCAGAACCAGTCTTGTGGCGAACCAGTCATTACAAGGCTGATGGGCGGCTCACCTACGGAAGTGCCCGATCGGTATCGACTAGCATCGCCATCCCATCTTTTGCCGCTAGGAGTGAAGCAGGTCTTAGTTTATGGCGCACAAGATAAAGTTGTCCCGCCGTGGTTAGGACAAAAATATGCGGAAGCAGCCAGAAAAACAGGTGACGATGTGACCTTTGCATCGATCGAAAACACATCCCATTTTGAACTCATTGCGCCTGGATCTGAAGCTGGCGATCGGGTTGTGAATGCTGTGCTTTCGATGCTGAAGTTAAAGAACAAAGAATCACAGAAGATCGATATTTAAAAATAAATATATACATCAATAAAGCGTGAGGTAAATTATGACGATCGATCTCGGACTAACTCACATCGCACTCCCAGTTACAGATATCGATCGTAGTATTCAGTTTTATGCTATCTACGCCCAAATGCAAGTAATCCATCGCCGTATAGATGCCGAAACAGGTGTTGCAGTCGTATGGCTTTGCGATAAAACTCGTCCGTTTGCGATCGTGCTGATTCAGACAAGTTCGGTGCAGTCAGTTCTATCTCCCCTCGCACATCTGGGAGTCGGGTGTCAAAGTCGGGAAGTTATCGACGCTCTTTGCGACAAAGCAAAACAGGAAGGTGTTCTGCTTCAGGAACCCAAAGATTCTGGATATCCGATTGGCTACTGGGCTTTTTTAAGAGATCCAGACGGTCATACGCTCGAACTATCTTACGGACAAGAAATCGGATTGACCGTAGAACAGACTCCATAAAATAGTACGGGAGATAGATAGAATGTCTAGTACAAATCTAATTCGATTAGGCGGACTCAGTGCGATATTTGCCGGAATCTTGCGCGGCGTAAATTCGTTTTTAGCCAGCAGTAATCCTAATGTAACGATCTCCATTCTTTACCTGTTGACCGATATTTTTCTCCTATTTGGGATCGTGGGTATTTATAGTTTTCAGTATCGGCAATCTCGATCGTGGGGTTTGTGCGGATTTCTACTCGCGATCGTTGGGATTGCAATTATCCGCACCGGATCGATCGCTGGAGTTAGTTTATATCCGATCGGCGCATCAATATTTACAGTCGGTATGAGCTTGTTTGCAATTGGCTCTTGGATCGCCAGAAAGCTCCCCCGCTGGGTATCGGTCTTGTGGATACTTTCGACGATCGTTGGATTCATGGGTTATTTTATCCCCGGTCTTAAATTATTATTTGTCCTGTCTGGGGTAATCTTCGGCATTGGTTTTGCTGGAGCAGGTATGAAGATCTGGTCATCAACAAGCAAATAAATTGAATGACTCGCCGATCGATCTCAATCTTTCTCAATTTGGGCACAGGATGCCGAACAAATAGCGCAACTGTTCCATGAAACAGTTCGTGAAATTAATGTCCACGATTACTCAAGCAAACAGGTCAGGGCGTGGGCACCTGATGATATCTACTTTAGAAACTGGGTAGAGGTGTGTTCGAGCCGATTCACCTATGTTGCTGACGATGAGAGGTTGTCTGTTAAGCGTTCGAGGTTATTTGCGGCGGGTGATGGGCAACGTTAGACAGAATTACGATCGAGCAATTCCTTTAGGACGGATGTAACACAAACGTTTCTAGCTGAAGATCGCCCTCAAAGATCGCTAATGGATTTTATCCGATCGCGCCTAGAGCTGTTAAATTCTCCTGCTGGGCAGCCGTCAATCCTTGGATGCCCCGAATATTCATCCCTTCATATGGTCGCGGCGATCGAATGATTTTGACGCATTCACCCGTAGCGACATCCCAGAATCTAATGGTAGCATCGGTACCAGTACTGGCTAGCAACTGACGCTCGGCAAAATCTGCGCTGTAGTGGGGCACAAACGCCACTCCAAACACACCATGTGTATGACCCTGCAAGATCCTTAGACATTTCCCGCTGCCCACATCCCAGAGCCTAACGGTACCGTCATAGCTACCACTGGCTAACAGTCGTCCATCGGTGCTCAAAGCCACAGACCAAACGAACGCTTGATGACCGGGCAACACTTGGAAACATTCACCAGTATTAATATTCCAAAGAGCCACGGTACGATCGACACTACCACTAACCAAAATATCGCGATCGGGACTCACTGCGATCGAGACAATCCCTAGTTGCTGCCCCTGCAAAGTACGGATACATTCACCCGTCTGGATATTCCAAAACGAGATCGTGCGATCTCTACTCCCACTCACCAACATCGGTGGGGAGACAATGAAGGCTACCGATGTGACCCAATCTTTATGCCCTGCCAAAATCTGGAGACACTCACCCGTTAGTGTACTCCAGAGTCTAATCGTATGGTCTGAGCTACTACTAGCAAGGATTTGGCTGTCGGGACTAAATGCCACCGACCAAAGGCCATCGGTATGTCCGGCTAGAATGTGGCAGCACTTGCCATCGCGGACGCGCCAAAGTTTGATAATCGGATCGTCACCGCTTCCCCCACTAGCTAGGAGCTGACCGTCTGGACTGAAGGCTAATGTTCTGATGGAACTATTATGACCGCTCAAACTCGTAGATCGATCGTCCTGGATATTCCAGAGTCGTAATGCTCCGCCAAAGTATCCAGTGGCTAGCACCGCTTGAGGAGCGGCAATATTTGGTAGAGGTGGGGGGACAAAATCTATCGCATAGATCGTATTTGCATAGCCTTTTAAAACTCTCAGACACTTGCCAGTACTCAGGTTCCAGAGTCTAACCGTGCGATCTTCACTACCGCTAGCCACAATCTGATGAGTCGCGTCACAAGCGATCGACCAAATCCAATCCTCATGCCCAACCAGCGTCTTCAAACACCGTCCAGTCAGCACATCCCACAGTTTGATGTTTCGATCCTTGCCACCGCTGATGAGCGTTTGGCCATCTTGACTAAAGATGACCGACTTCAATTCGTCGCTATGTCCCAAACAAGTTCTCAAACACTCGCCAGTGCTGGCATCGTAGAGCTTGACGGTGGCATCATTACCGCCGCTGGCAATGGTTCGACCATCTGGACTAAATGCTACTGAAAAGACTATGCCTTGATGAGTCCCCCATGTTCCAACGCATTGTCCTTTGTGGATATTCCAAAGCCGAATACTTGAATTGGCATCACCACTGGCAATGGTTCGACCATCGGGACTGAAGGCTACTGAGTAGACTGCTTCGGTATAGTCAGTGAATTTCTGCAAGCACTCACCAGTGTTCACATCCCAGAGTCTCACGGTGCAGTTATCACTACCGCTGGCTAGAATATCGTCACTGCCACTGACTAAGATGTTGCCATCGGGACTGAATGCCAGCGATCGAATCGCCTGTGTTCGATCGGCAAATGTCCGCAAGCACTCACCAGTATTGACATCCCAGAGACGGATGGTGCAGTCAAAACCACCGCTGGCTAGCGTTTGACTATCTGGGCCAAAAGTCACCGCTCGTACCCAATTGGTATGGCCGCGCAAGATCGATCGCAGTTGATAAGTGCGAGCATCCCACAACCGAATATCGCCGTTGAAATCGCCGCTAGCCAAATAGCAGCCGTTTGGACTAAATGCGACTGCATGAATACTGCCAAAAGTTTCGGTAAAAACTGAGTTTGCCCAATCGGTGTTCGCAAAATTAGTATCGTGTAAATTCATGCCGAGTAGATAGGCTTGCCGAATACACAAACCGGAAAAATCATAGCCAGTCATGTCAATGTGTAAGTGCCGCAACAGATTAATTAAATTACCACCTGCATAACCGTCGGTACCAGCAAATTCAGTTTGCAGTTTAACTAATAATCGATCTAATTGATTTTTAATTTCTGGTTTCGATCGCAATTTACCTAGTAGTCGATCGACCAACGGCACTAAAATCATCCGCACTTGGCTCTCGCGCACATAGTCTTTAGCTTGAGCTTGAATTAGTCCATGACTATTGAAAATTGCCACGTCTAATGTGATAATTTCCGTGCATATTTTATCGATAAATATCGCAGCAACGTACTCCATTACTACGGGTTGGAGCGTAAAACAGCCGCTACTTTTTTCAATTAGACTCTGCCGATCTAATGATTGTAATGCGCCTAAAACTTGAGATCGAAATCCGCTGGGAATGAAGTCTGCTAACAATTGAGAAATCGATACAGCTTCGCGCCCGATCGCTAACCAATACAGTACTTGTTGCTCGATCTGGGACAATCGATTCTCATTCTGAGAGGCTCCGCCAACGAATTGCTGCGCTAGTAAAGCATCGATCCCATGACAGAGAATTACTCCCTGC